>CAKSGP010000088.1 GCA_934454745.1 uncultured Clostridia bacterium | reverse complement strand
AAAGATAATATCTACAATGCAACAGCACACATTCAGATAGACGGAATTGAAAAATTTGCCGCATGGGGTATTCCATTCATTTACCTTTCCCAGATGACATCCTTGACCAAGTCTGTTAATATGGGCGGCAATCCTGATGCTCCGCAAGGATTGGATGCATTTATTATTCTTAAGTAAGAGGAGGAACGAATTATGCCACTCGTCTGTTCCAAAGAGCTCCTTTTGGATGCTCAAAAAAAGCATTATGCTGTTGGTGCTTTCAATGTTGAAAATATGGAAATGATTCAAGCTGTTATAGCTGCGGCAGAAGCAGAAAATGCTCCTGTTATTCTTCAAACAACACCATCTACACTTAAGTATGCAGATACATCTCTTTATTGTGCCATGGCAAAAGCTGTTGCCGAAAAAACTTTTGTTCCGGTTGCAATTCATCTTGATCACGGAAACAGCGTCGAGCTTTGCCAAAAGGCTGCAAATGACGGTTATACATCTCTTATGATAGACGGCTCGAAATTGCCTTTAGAACAAAATATTCAACTTTCAAGAAAGATTGTTGAAATGGCAAAGACATATCCGCTCTGCCCCAGTGTTGAAGCTGAGCTTGGAAAGCTTGGCGGAAAAGAAGATGATATTGAAGTTAAAGATGGCGATGACACTTGTACTAATCCTATGGAGGCAGTTCAATTTGTTGAAGAAAGCGGCATCGACTCATTAGCGGTTGCCATAGGAACCGCGCATGGATTCTATAAAGGTACTCCCAAGCTGGAATTTGAAAGGCTTGCAGAAATCAGCAGTAAGGTCTCTGTCCCGCTTGTTCTTCACGGCTCTTCAGGAGTGCCGGATGAGGATATTACAAAAGCAATTTCGCTTGGTATATGCAAAGTCAATTTTGCTACAGAGCTCAGAGTTGCATATTCTGAAGCGGTTAAAGCCTGCATTCAACAAGATTCATCTGTTTACGACCCCAAAAAATATGGTGCTTTGGGAAGAGATGCTGTTACAGCTCTTGTTCGCCACAGAATAAAAATCTGTATGGCTAAATAAATCCCAAAAGCAATTATGTTCAATGAGGAGAAAATAAAAGTGAATTATCTAAAAAATATAGTTATAAATAATAAAAAAGGTATTCACGCAGGTTGTTATTCTGCCTGCACAGCAAACAAATGGGTTATTGAAGCTGTTTTGGAAAGAGCAAAGGAGCTTGATTCCTTTGCAGTGATTGAAGCTACTGCAAATCAAGTGAATCAATTTGGCGGTTATACTGGCATGAGACCCGCAGATTATAAAAATATGGTATTTGAAATTGCTGAAAAGGTTGGTTTGGAAAAAGAAAGAATCATACTTGGCGGTGATCACCTTGGCCCGTTGGTATGGCAAAAGGAAGAACCTGATACAGCGATGAAATACTCACGCCAACTTATAGATGCGTATATTATGGCAGGATACACAAAAATTCATATTGATACAAGCATGAGACTTTCAAAAGATAGTCAGACAGAGCCTCTTTCTGATAAAATAATTGCGGAAAGAAGTGCCCAGTTATATAAACAGGCAAAGGAAAGCTTTGATAACTATAAAAAGCAAAACCCTGAGGCTCAGGAACCTGTATTTATAATTGGAAGCGAGGTCCCTATTCCTGGAGGTGCTGAAGAAAACGAGGATAGCGTTGCAGTTACGAAAACGGATGATTTTAAAAGAACAGTAGAAACATTCAAAGAGATATACTCACAAAATGGACTGTCATTTGATGATGTAATTGCTATTGTTATCCAACCAGGCGTGGAATTTGCTGATGATTCTGTTTGTGAATATGATCCTGAAAAGGCTAAAGAGCTTGTAAGTGAATTAAAAAATTATAATGGACTGATTTTTGAGGGACATTCAACAGATTATCAGACGAAAGAATGTCTTAGAGAAATGGTAAGAGATGGAGTAGGAATTTTAAAGGTGGGACCTGCTTTAACATTTGCATACCGTGAAGCTGTATTTGCTTTAGAGCTTATTGAAAAAGAACTCTATAAAACAAAACCTCATATAAGACTTTCAAACATTAGAAATATTATTGAAAACATTATGCTTGATGACCCGTCAAATTGGGAAAAGCATTATCACGGTACAAGGTCAGACATATCAATTTCTATGGATTTCAGCTACTCAGACAGATGCAGATATTATATGACAGACGCTCGTGTTAATGAAGCAGTTGATATTTTAGTTCGCAATATTAATGACGCTAAAGTACCTCTTACTTTAATAAGTCAGTATATGCCAAGTCAGTATATGCACCTGAGAAATAATAAAGAAAAGGTGTGCGCACAGTGGCTTATTAAAGATAAAATAAAAGACTTGATAAACGATTACATATATGCTATAAATAAACAATAAACTGTCTTTTAACAAAAAGTATAAACTTAAAGACGTAGATAATAATGATATTCTCAGTAAGTTTGTAAATCATAAAATGAAAAGATGAAGTAATTGCAATAACTAATCCTGATTTCAGTGTTGATTTGATTAGTAATGAATCATCTTGCTCTGCCAAACGATTCGAAATTTCTCGACAATCGTGTTGTTATTAAGCAAAGAAGAGATATTGAAAAAATATTATTGCCCATATCAATTTATGTTTTATCGGCAATTAAAAATGGAGATTATAGACTAGACATAAAGTTGTTATCTATGCATCACTAACACCAAATCATCTTATTAATGACCTTAATACATTTGGTTTTTTATTCGAAGCAATGGTTGAGCGCGATTTGAAAGTATATGCAGAGTCATTCGATCCAGAATTATATCATTATCAGGACTATTCCGGAAAAGAAATCGATGCCGTAATTAAACTTAGTGATGGTCATTGGGCTGCACTAGCTGCAAATCAAATTGATAAAGCAGCACAGAATCTAATAGCACTTAAAGAAGAAAAGGACGGAAATCCGCCGGGTATACTATGTGTAATATGCGGTAGCATGTCAAATGCAGCGTATAAGTGCAAAGATGGCGTTTATATTGTGCCAAATACCACATTAAAACCATAAAAGTTATTGAATTACAGAAGAACCTCGGACTACTCCGAGGTTTTTTAAAAAATATTAATATACAATTAGATTTGATATTTTCTCTAGAAAAGATGGTGTGTGGTTAGAAATAACACTTGACGATGAAAAGCACACGAAGAAAAAACTTGCCATAAAAGATGAAAATGTAATTAAAAAGCTGAACGATAATCCTATTGAATATGTTATTGGGGTTAATCTTAAAGCATCAATTCCTGACAAAGCACTTGAAGGAAAAGCTGATTATTATATAAAAGATTCCATACAACTTTTAATTGATTATGATGATTATGACAAGTATTTTGAGATAGTAGATGTTTCGTTTGGTGAAGCTCCTGATGTTGTAAAAACATACGATGCAACCCCCGAAGATAAAATAAGCGAGTATATTAAAAATGGCGAACTCTGTTATTCCTCTACTCACTATGAAATGAGTGACGGAACATGGAAAGTCAAAGAGCATCCTTATACATACAAATACAGATTAGAGCTTACGGGAAGATTGCATAATGCCGTAAAAGATTCTACTTACATTATTTTGAGCAACAGAAACGATATTACTTTTGAGCAAGCTTGGAAAGCAAGCGGACTCAGCAGTAATACAGAAGATTATTTTGATGCAAAAGATGCTATTATAGTTGGAAGTAAATAATAACAAATAGCCTGTCACAAAATAAAGTGACAGGCTATTTGCATGCATAGGCATATCAAAAAATGATACGCCTTAACCAAAGAGAAAGACTTTGTCCCACAGTTGAAGATGAAAAATTGTGGTCAAACTCGTTTTTTTGACATTTTTTAGACAAATCAAAAACCTCAGAAACCGCTTGGTTACTGAGGTTCAAGGTGGTCGGGATGACAGGATTTGAACCTGCGGCCCCTACGTCCCGAACGTAGTGCTCTACCAAACTGAGCCACATCCCGATTATTGGCGGAGGAGGTGGGATTCGAACCCACGAGCCCTTTCGGACTACCGCATTTCGAGTGCGGCCCGTTATGACCACTTCGATACTCCTCCATACGTTTCAGTCCGATACCGCTTTAACGAACAAGAGCTATTTTACCATACCTAGTATTGTTGGTCAAGTCCTTTTTTCTGAAAATGTTAAAATTATCAAAAAGGTATTTACTAATCCGATAAAATGTGATATAATGACAAAATGTATAAGAATTTTCAAAAATGAGAGGACTGATAAATATGGGTATGACGATGACGCAGAAAATCCTTGCAAAGGCGGCGGGATTAGAAACTGTTAAAGCCGGAGATTTAATAATGGCAAAATTAAATCTTGTACTCGGTAACGATATAACAGCTCCCGTTGCAATCCGTGAATTTGACAAGCTGGGAGTAACTGATGTATTTGATAAGAAAAAGGTTGCTCTTGTTCCTGATCATTTTACACCTAACAAGGACATAAAATCGGCAGAGCAGGCAAAGGTTGTAAGAACATTTGCAAGCGAATTCGGAATTGAGAATTATTTTGAAGTAGGCGAGGTTGGAATTGAACACGCACTGCTCCCCGAAAAAGGACTTGTTGTCGCAGGTGATGTGGTAATAGGTGCAGATTCGCATACTTGTACCTACGGAGCACTTGGTGCTTTCTCAACAGGTGTAGGCTCAACTGATATGGCGGCAGGAATGGCTACCGGTAAGGCTTGGTTCAAGGTCCCTGAAGCTATAAAGTTTAATCTTACAGGTAAGCTTAACCCCTATACAAGCGGTAAAGATTTGATTTTACATATAATAGGTATGATAGGTGTTGACGGTGCATTATACAAGTCAATGGAATTTACAGGCGAGGGTATGCACACATTGTCAATGGACGACCGTTTCACTATTGCAAATATGGCAATCGAAGCTGGTGCAAAGAATGGTATCTTTGAGGTGGATGACCTGACACGTGAGTATATGAGAGAACATTCTGTGCGTGAATTTACAGAGTTTAATACAGATAGTGATGCAGAATATAGTCAGGTTATAGATATTGACCTTTCAAAAGTACCGCACACAGTTGCGTTTCCGCATCTCCCTGAGAATGCACGTACTCCCGAGAATTGGGGTGACGTTGTGATTGATCAGGTAGTAATCGGCTCCTGTACTAACGGACGTCTTACAGACCTTGAGCGTGCGGCAGAGATACTAAAGGGCAAGAAGGTTAAAAAGGGTATAAGAGTAATCGTATTCCCAGCTACACAGAAAATATATCTTGAGGCTTTGAAAAACGGAACGCTTACAACACTTGTAGAGGCAGGCTGTGTAATTTCTGCTCCCACCTGCGGACCTTGTCTTGGCGGACATATGGGAATTCTTGCCGCAGGCGAGAGATGTGTTTCTACAACGAACCGTAACTTCATCGGACGTATGGGACACGTTGAAAGTGAAGTTTATCTTGCAAGTCCTGAGGTTGCGGCGGCATCTGCAATAACGGGCAAAATTTCTGCTCCTGAGGAGGTAATCTGACTATGAATGTAAAAGGTACAGTAATAAAATACGGTGACAATATAGATACAGACGTAATAATCCCGGCACGTTATCTTAACACATCTTTGCCGGAGGAGCTTGCAAAGCACTGTATGGAGGATATTGACACAGAATTTGTGAACAAGGTAAAAGATGGCGATATTATGGTAGGCGGAGCAAACTTTGGTTGCGGCTCATCACGTGAGCACGCACCCATTGCTATAAAGGCAAGCGGTATTTCTTGTGTTATTGCAGAAAGCTTTGCAAGAATATTTTTCAGAAAATCGCTAAATATCGGTCTGCCCATACTTGAATGTCCCGAGGCGGCAAAGGCAATTGCAGACGGCGACACGGTTTCTGTTAATTTTGACACAGGTGTTATAACAAACGAAACAAACGGCATATCATATCAGGCAACGGCGTTCCCGCAGTTTATGCAGGAGCTTATAAATGCCGGCGGACTTGTGAAATACATAGAATCAGGCAAGATGTAATTATAGAATAAATATTTAAAACGTGGGGCACATCGAATACTGCCAAGGGAATACGTATTCTCTGTGCCTTCTGTTTTGGAACAAGAAAGGAATGTATAAAATGTCAGATTTTAAAATAGCTTTAATTAAAGGCGATGGAATAGGTCCTGAAATAGTAGAGGGTGCAGTAACTGTTCTTGACGCGGTTGCAAAAAAGTATAATCATAACTTTGATTATACAGATGTACTTATGGGCGGCTGTGCCATTGATGCAACAGGTTCACCCCTCCCTCAGGAAACAATAGATATATGTAAAGCATCTGACAGTGTGCTTTTAGGTGCTGTTGGCGGCCCGAAATGGGACGGTTGTAAGGAA
>CAKSGP010000087.1 GCA_934454745.1 uncultured Clostridia bacterium | reverse complement strand
GATAGGCATATGCTTTAATTTCTGCTTTGATGACACTCACAGCCATGGTAAACGAATTGATCTGGATCCTCAACTGAGATTAGATGCAGTTAAAGAAATGAAGAAAATTTTAAACGAAAATGAGTATTTTGGAACAGAATGGACAGTGGACAGACTTGCTGGAGAGTTGGATTTTATACACGGCTGTGGTTTCGGACAGTGGTTCACAGAGGATGCATATCCGTATATCTTCAGATATACATTCCCCGGTGCTATTATATCAAACAGATTGCTACATGATGAAAAAGACGGATGGAAACGTGAGTTAAATTATGCCTTTACTTTCGGTTTGATATTAGATGTTTCAATATACCGTGGCAGAGTTGGCACTATAAAGCTTGTCCCCGACTATGCCGAATATGTTAAGAAAATAATAGAAATGAGAAAACCATATTTCAAATTTTTCAAAGAGGGCAAATTTAATCTTCCGTCTATTTCACTGCCGGCAAATGTAAAGGCTGCAGAGTATCAATATGGTGACAAACGTATCATGGCTGTGTGGAATGACTCTGATGATGTAGTAGAAATATGTGGCAAGGCTATACCTTCTCAGGGCATAGACATTATAGAAATGGGTAAATAAAATGAGTATTGATATATATAGTCCTGACAAGGACGGCTATGAGGTCAAACATACCTTTGGTGCTTGGAGAGTTGCTTATTTGCGTTATGCAGAAAGATTTGATAGGATTACATATCTTGAGCGTCATTTAGAAACTGATGAAATCTTTGTTCTGCTACAAGGCAAGGCTGTGCTATTGCATGGGGAAAATATTGAAAAAACTCAAATGGAACTCAGTAAGATTTATAACATACCAAAAGGAGAGTGGCATAATATTAAAGTTAGCGAGGATGCTCTGATTTTAATAGCCGAAAATGCAGATACAAGCAAGTCTAACTCGGAGTATATGCCAATAAATGCTTTTGACATCGAACTATAGCTGAATAAATCAAAAATCCGAACCAACTACCAATGGGTATGAGGTCCGGATTTTTTTGTATATGTTACATATTATTAATCATTATTACTATTCTGTGCTTTTTTATTGCTTGTCTTGGTGTCATTGTGGCTGCCGTCTTACGGACCGGAAATGCGTGGGGGAACTGCCAACTGTTCGGTATGTCTTTCAGACGGACAGTTAGGCTCACCCCTTGTGAGTAATCCTGATATATTAATAGCGATGAACACGCCGTCATTTGACAGATTTAAAGATACTGTAAAGCCCGATGGATTTATATTTACAGACAGTTCAATTTCTGACCGCGTATCTGACAGAGATGATATTTACAGTAAATATATTCCTGCATCCCAGATTGCACAGGAAAACGAGCTTTCTGGAATGGCAAATATTATATTGTTGGGACAAGTAATAAAAAATTGTCAGAGCAGATTAGGCGGGGTAAATCAAGAAACGCTTAAGTCTGCATTTAGACATATTATTCCTCAAACAAAACAGGAACTAATCCAGAGAAATCTTAAGGCGCTTATGCTGGGTATGGCATAAGGCGGTTTTTGCATATGTAAAGGGCCTGGTATAGAAAAGATTTTCGATACCAGGTTAATGATATATACAACTCAATAAAAAGCTAAATAAAACTGTCAAACAGCTGTTGTTTATTTTATTTACGAATATAATAAGAGGAAAAAAATCCGAACCTATTACCGATTGGTACAAGGTTCGGATTTCTACTGTTTGGTGCGAGTGTTCATAACGTGTCAAAAATAAAATAACGAGAAAACGGCGTCAAATCGCATAATTCAGAGATTGAGAAAGATTCGATAAAAAGAATTTTTCTCTTTTTTATTCGTACATTCGTCAAATGAATCTCCTTTTGATAAAATGTAGACATCAAAACAAAGGAGGTACTTCACAATGAAGGAAAAAATTATTGAAAACGGAATCGAGTATGTGAGAGATGGCGATTACTACATTCCAAATCTAAAAGCACCTGAAGGAACTTACAACATCGGCAGGTATGGAAAGTTGCACTCAATCTTTATTAAAGAAAATCGCCCTGCTTTTTACTCAATGAAAATGATTAACGGAACTTGGCTTGCATATCTTGAAGAAATTGACACATCTGCAAAGGAAATGGTTGATAGGCTTATAAAGGATATGGCGGTCAAACAGGGCATCACGGAAGAACTAAAAGCAAAAGACCAAATGGCTTGGGTTGGTGCTATGAACAACATTCGCCATTCGGCAGAAGAAAAATTATACAAAGCGCTTCTTTTTTGCTGAATTAAGTATTAGCAAGCACGGCATTTGTACTCCCACAAAAGCCCTTGTTAGGGCGATTCCCTAAAACCTAAAAAGATTGGAGGAAAAGTTATGAACTTTATAGAGGAACTGTACTATGGTAATATTAATCCCAACGAAAAGCGACATGACAAATGTACCCATTATGCCAAAACGATGCGAAAGTTCTGTGATAGTGAAAACGAACTCGGAAAGATGTTGAAAGGCAAACCCTTGCATCTTGTAAATGACCTTATCAATGCAAGTGATGAAATTGTTGCTATAACAAGCATTGAAAATTTCAAACTCGGATTTCGTCTTGGTGTCCAGATGATTTGCGATAATCTTGTCTGCGATAATAGTATATTTAAAGATTTATAGGAGGTTGCTATGAAAAAGATTGTAATATGTTTAATAATTACTATGCTAATAACATCTACAGCAAATGCAGCAGAGGTGCCGAGAGAGTCGGCACCCTGCAATGCCACAAATGAAGTAATCATTTTTGTTGAAAATTGTATCGGTGATATTTTAACCGAAGTGCAGAACGGTTTGGGATATGCCGATGCACGAGCAAAATCAAACCGCATATTCTTCAATGCGTGGCTCAATGGTCAGACAAACGGTTATAGCTATGGTGAGCTTGTTGACATCGCCAATGCTGCAATATGGCAATACCGAGATATGTATCTGAGACCTGATTTCTATGCTAATAATCTTGAGAAAGTTAGAACTATTATTGCTCCTGTAATTGAAGATTATAAATCCGGCAAAATCACATATGCGGAAGCTGAGTTTAATACTCGTATAAAAATTTACCAATCAGTCAATCCTAATTTTAATCCTGATGTTGAATATATGAAAGATTCTCTGTCAAGGGATATTCCGTCGGTTGATAATAGTTTGTTTATTTTAGCAAGAAAACTTTTATTGTATTAGATAACCATGCCCCGTCATAAAGGCGGGGCAATTTTCTTAACTTACAATTAACATACCTTTGCTTTTGGAATTAACATTGTCTATGCTAAACTGTTATCGTAGTCAAAAAGAAAAGAAAATAAAAAATTTAAGGAGAGTGATTTTGATGAAGAAAATCATAAGTATTTTGACAGTAGTAAGTTTGGTGGCTTGTTTTTTTACGGGTTGCGGTGCAAACAAAAGCACAAATAATGGTGGCACAGTTGCCACAGACGGTTCAACCTCGATGGAAAAAGTAATCGGTTATCTTTCAGAAGCTTATATGGAAGAAAACTCTGATGTAAAGGTTACTTACAATCCTACAGGTTCAGGTAGCGGTATTCAGGCAGTTTTAGAAGGCAGATGCGACATTGGTCTTTCAAGCAGAGATTTGAAAGATGAAGAAAAATCAGAGCTTAACGGAACAGTAGTTGCTATTGATGGTATAGCAGTAATTGTAAATCCTGAAAACTCCGTTAAAGATCTTACAATCGAGCAGATTGCAGGACTTTACAAAGGCGAGATTACAAATTGGAGTGATGTTGGAGGAGAAGATGCACCCGTTGTACTTATCGGCAGAGAAGCTGCATCAGGTACAAGAGATGGCTTTGAATCAATCACCGATACAGAAGATGTATGCAAATATACTCAGGAACTTACATCAACAGGTGATGTTGTGCAGACAGTAGCATCTAATCCTAATGCAATCGGATATGCATCGGTAGCATCTGTAAAAGATACAGTAAAGATGATTGACGTAGAAGGTGTTACACCTACAACTGAATCAATCCAAAACGGCACATACAAAGTTCAGCGTAACTTCGTATTCGTAACAAAGAAAAATGCAGAGCTGACAGATAGCGCAAAAGCATTCTTCGAGTTCGCAACATCAAGCGCCGCAGACGAACTGATTGTAAAAGCAGGGGCAGTACCGGTAGCAAGATAAGGAGTATAGAGAATGAACAGAATTAAAAAAGCAGCAAATATAATTGAAAAATCAATGAACATCATCTTCACTTTTTGCGGATTCTTAGCTGTTGCTTTCGTCATTCTCATCACCGGATTTCTTTTAACATCAGGTATGCCTGCCATTGGTAAAATTGGTATCACAGACTTTTTATTCGGGAGGTCGTGGGCGTCAACCGCCACACCTCCCTCTTATGGCATCCTGCCGTTTGTTCTTACATCGGTATATGGAACAATCGGTGCAATAATAATTGGTGTGCCACTTGGTCTTATGTGTGCAATATTTGTTGCTAAAATGGCTAATGACAAAATCGGCAAGTTAGTTCGTTCAAGTGTTGATTTGCTTTCGGGAATTCCATCGGTCGTGTATGGTCTTGTAGGTATGATAATCATTGTTCCATTAGTCAGAGAAACATTTAATCTTCCTGATGGAGCAAATTTATTTTCGGCAATTATAGTTTTGACGGTTATGATTCTGCCGTCAGTAATATCCGTATCTGAAACCGCAATAAGAGCTGTACCTAAAGAATATGAAGAAGCATCGTTGGCACTTGGAGCTACAAAGACAGAAACAGTTTTTAAAGTAATTGTTCCTGCGGCAAAAAGCGGAATACTTACATCAGTTGTACTTGGTATCGGCAGAAGCATCGGTGAAGCTATGGCAGTTATGATGGTATCAGGTAACGTTGCTAATATGCCCGGACTTTTCAAAAGTGTTCGTTTCCTTACAACAGCCGTTGCAAGTGAAATGTCCTATTCATCAGGTTTGCAAAGAGAAGCACTTTTCTCTATCGCATTGGTTCTGTTTGTATTCATATTGATAATTAACCTTGTGTTAAATCTGATAGTAAAAAAGGATAAGGAGTGAGCATATGCAAGATAAAATATCAACAAGAAGAAAAGTTAAATGTGCTATCTTAAACATTTTGATGTACTTATCGGCAGGAATTATTTGCCTTATTCTTCTCGGACTTATTGGATATATCCTATACAGAGGTTTGCCTCATATAACACCCCAATTTCTCACATCAAAACCAAGCCTTATCCGTGAAACTGTGGGCATACTTCCGAACATATTAAATACCATATATATTATTTTAATAACCCTTGTTATTGTTCTCCCTATTGGTGTAGGAGCAGCTATTTATTTGAATGAGTATGCGGTAAATAAAAAGGTTGTCCGTATAATCGAGCTCGCAACAGAAACTTTATCAGGTATTCCGTCAATTATTTATGGCTTGGTAGGTATGCTAATATTTGTTCAGTTCTTTTCACTTGGTACAAGCTTACTCGCAGGTTCACTTACACTTGTTATTATGACACTTCCTACGGTAATCAGAACAACACAAGAGAGCCTCAAAACTGTTCCAAACGGATACAGAGAAGGTTCACTTGCATTAGGTGCAGGCAAATGGTATATGATTAGAACTGTTGTATTGCCATCTGCTATTGACGGAATCGTAACGGGATGTATCTTATCAATCGGAAGAATAGTTGGTGAAAGTGCGGCACTTCTCTTTACCGCAGGTATGGCAAATGAAGTTTTAGGTATTGTGGATGCGGTGAAACCGGGTAATGCAGGTTCATCACTTACAGTTGCACTTTATATGTATGCAAAAGAACGAGGAGAATTTGAAATTGCCTTTGCGATAGCTGCAATACTTTTGGTACTAACATTTGTAATCAATATGAGTGCAAAACTTACGGCTAAAATGTTGAAAAAGAAAGGAGAAAGATAATGGGAATTATTACGGCAAAAAATCTTAACTTGTGGTATACTACAAACCACGCATTGAAAGATATTAACATAGAACTTCCCGAAAGACAGATTACTGCGTTAATTGGTCCATCGGGATGCGGTAAATCTACATTTTTGAAAAGTCTTAACCGTATGAATGATTTGGTTGAAGGATGCAGAATTGAAGGCGAAATTTGCCTTGATGGTGTTGATGTTTACAAAGATATGGATGTCAATATTTTAAGGAAAAAAGTAGGAATGGTTTTTCAGAAACCTAATCCGTTTCCAATGAGCATTTATGATAACATAGCTTACGGTCCCCGTATTCACGGAATCAAATCAAAGGTGGCTTTAGATGAAATCGTTGAACGCTCTCTTCGTCAGGCTGCTATTTGGGATGAGTGCAAGGACAGACTTAAAAAGAGTGCCCTTGGTATGAGTGGCGGTCAGCAACAAAGAC
>CAKSGP010000086.1 GCA_934454745.1 uncultured Clostridia bacterium | reverse complement strand
CCTACCGCAGAGATCATTTGCAGAATCAAGCCTATCTATAATTTCAAGGCGGCAGAGTAACACATATAAACGCCTTAGTCAGAAATGAAAAATGCTCAAATACATACTTGGAACGTATATGAATTTAACATATCACCCTTGCGGACGACTGCAAGGATGCGTTCCGAGCGCACGTAGAAAAGCGACTCCAGTACACAGCCGATGCCTTTGTCATCGATACTGCGGCAGAGATCATCGGTTACAGCCGAGGTATGGTGCTGTCCCACATTCAACAAAAGCACATCGATGCCGTCCGCATCAGCGGCAAGTATATCATCTCCAAAGCCGCTATCGTTGACTTTCTCGTCAGTGACGTCGCCTTCGGGATCGTCAACAAATCCGCGTGGCATATGAATACGATCCTGATGTTCTCAAATAAGGAATAAGAAAAGGCACAGCCCTGTCATAAGGTGGGGCTGTGTCTTTTATTGTTTAGAATAATGATTACGAATGTCAGTTTTTCATTTCAAAATTCTCGGTACTCCGTTTTTCATATTGTTCGCAAAGTAAAATGTAATCTGCCTTAATTTTATCTAAAACATTGATGCCGAAAACATCTCTTTCCTCTGCATAATCTTCACAAAACATCTCATATACAGATGGAATAACACAGCTTAACATTAAAGATATCTCGAAATAATGAAGCAATGGATATCGCGATTCAACAACACCGCCATGCACGTATACATGGCACATTTTATAAAGACGTTCCATCATCTCAAATGCAGCGAGGGTTTCATTTTCACAGTTTGCTTTAAGATAATTTAAAACGCCCATGAAAGTATATGGCTTTTGCTTTACAATATCGTGATAGTTCGGAATTTTATCAACAAAACCATAATGCATATATTCAACCTTGTTGCGCTCATTTTTATTTTCGCGGTTTGCGAACAATTTATTAAATTCATCGGGAAATACTTGGTTGCAGCACGTTTGAAGTGTTTCAAAATAAGAGAATTTTTCATCCTCGGCAAACAGTTCGGGATAAATACGCATAACAAGAAGTTTTGCATACAGTTCAAGTACGGTTCGGCAAGGTAAATATGCTGTTCCCAGGAAGTTATCTTCAAGGAGCGATAATGCAGACAATGCCTTGTTTGTGATTTTTGCAAAATAAAAAGCCGATTCATTTTTTGCTCCGTTCGAACAAATCAAATGATTCATTTTCATACATAAAACAAACAACTCATACGGTACGGGGTAGTAGTTGAATCGTTCTCCCAACACAATGGGCTTGTGTCTAAAGTATGCACTACCATACCCCCGAAGAAAAATTTGTTCGGCAACTTGTTTAGTGAGCTTGGTTTTGTAATTTTCGTCTTTCTCTACCTTTGATTTATCTTCCATAGTGAGAAAAATCGTGTTTGCTTTATGTACTCCAACGATATGTTTACAGATGTCATATTCCGGCTCTGGACCAATTCCGGTTACCATTCGCTCATCAGACCATCTGAAATCATAAAGCGTTAAACACTTTTCTCCAATTACATTAAAAACCCGATATTTAATATCTATAAGGAAAGAACCTCTAATATCGTTTTTGAACAAATCTTTTAATGATCGATTGTTTTGCCTTTGTATTCGTTCAGCTGTTTGCAAAAAATTGTTGGGCAACATGGGCAACATATTAAAGTTCCTCCTTCTTTTGTCGAAAAAAGCCCCGAAAAATCGGGGCTTATGGCGCAGGAAGAGGGATTCGAACCCCCGTGCCTTTTGGGCAAACGGTTTTCAAGACCGCCTCGTTGTGACCGCTTCGATATTCCTGCGTATTTTATAGCCGCCATGCGGCGTGTCGCGTCGCCGCAAGCGTTCTGCCTGTGCGGCGGCTTGCCGGTCGCGAAGGTCGCCCCGGCGCGCGGGCGGTTTGCCTCGCGAAGGATTTCCCGCGCTTTTCGGCGGAGCGGCAAAAGGGGCGTGTGCTCCCGCCGTCGGCGCGTTTTGGCAACACGATACAGTATAGCACGCCGCGAAGAAAATGTCAATAACTTCTTTTGTAAAACTCCGTCCTCCGCCCACGCGGAGAAGCCGAGCGAAAAAAATCGCAACGGCGTTTTTTAAGGTTCAAAGGACGCGCGGCGATCGATTTTTGAAAGCCGTTTTCTCGTTTTCGTAGAGATTTGTGTTGAAAATGTAAAGAATTGTTTTTATTTTTGCGTTATTTTACAGTCCGTCGTCCGGCGGAGCGGTCGCTCTGCGCGTTCTTCAGCGGTCGAACGGGATCTCGGCGATCTTCGGAGACTTCCCGTAAACCACGGCGTTCCCCGACTGTGCCGTATCGTACTTGGAGGCGGCGAGCGTCGCGTAAAAGATCGCGGCGTCGCCTTCACTTTCAAACTCGATAAGATATGCGTATTGTGTCTGCGAGCGGAAGGAGCAGACTTTGGAAAATCCCTTTTCCAACCCCATCGACGCAAACCGCTTTTCAAACGACGCGATCTCGCTCGAAGACAACTCGGTCTTGCTCATCCCGGACTCTTTCAACTTGCTCTCCGCAATGGAAAACGGGGTTCCCGCTCTCCCGCAGGAGAGCAAACACAACATCGTGCAAAGGCATAGTACTGCCGCCGCGATTCGTTTCATCTCTTGTTTTTCTCTTTCTTTTATGAAAATCGGATATGGCACCTGCCGCAACGCTCCGCCGCCGCGGGATGGAATTCTCCGCAGACGGGGCAAAGGAACTCTTCCGTCTCCCGCCCGAGCACCAGCGGGAATCTCATACCCGCCGCGCGCACGACCTCGTCGCTGTCGCGGTAATACGCGCTGTGCCGCTCGCCGACGTCTTCAAAGCGGATCGCGACGATCCTGTTCCCTTCTTCTTCGATAAACAGATCGGTCTTTCGGATATTCCGACGGTCGTGATCGAAGCGGCGCGCCCACAAGCAGACCCCGCCGAGCAAAAACTCGTCGACCTGTCTGACATCGATAAAGGTCTTGATCACCCTTCCCCGGATCGGGCGAAACGTGTACGCCGTGCAGACCCTGCGATCGGTCAGGCGACACAGGGCGATTGCCGCCGCCAAAAGGCAGACGCCGATAAGATAAAACCAAAAGTATCGGGAATACACGGCGGAAAGAATCAGAAGGGCAACGCAGACAAGCAATAACAGCGTTTTTAGACAGAGATTTTTTATCAGACGTCTTTTACAGTTTCGGGTGATGGTTTCGATCTTCATCAGAGGGTCCCGCCTTTCTCCCGGAGCGTTCCGAGGTCATTTTTTCGGCAAATTTCCTTGCCGATACCGCTTGCGGCGCGTCGTTTTCCGACGTTCCCGCATAGATATTATACTATATCCGCGCGACTTTGTCAACGGTGGCTCCCGCCGCGCGCCCGCGCGAAAAAGGCGGCGTCCGTGCCGCCCCGCGAAAACGCCGTCTTTTCACCGAATTTTCGCTTTTTCCGAAAAAACTATTGACTTTTTCTCTTTACGGTGATATAATATATCAGGTTTTGAAAAAGGGGCGGCGTGCCGCCGTATTTTTCAGAGCAAAACGGGGTGTGGCTCAGTTTGGTAGAGCGCTTGGTTCGGGACCAAGAGGCCGCTGGTTCGAATCCAGTCACTCCGACCAAAAAAGCACTGCAGGTTTTTTCCTGCGGGGCTTTTTTTCGTGAGGGACTGCCGATGAGAACCTGTCGTGTTCCATAGGAACACGGGAAGTTCGCTCCGATGACTTTCCGTCTGCTGATAACCTCCTCGCGAACTTCAAGAATCACAGTCACTCCGACCAAATAAGTCCCGCAGGTTTTTTCCTGCGGGGCTTTTTTCGTGAGGGACTGCCGATGAGAACCTGTCGTGTTCCTTGCGTTTCTTCCCCGCCTTCGTTGCGGCTTTCGGGGAAATTTTGAGCCAGTGCAAAAGCAAGCCCCAATGTCCAGATGAATGGGCATAGAAAAAGCACCCGACCGTTACCGATCGGGTGCCATAAAATGAGTTTTTCTACAGGAGAAAGCATGGTTTTAGCTTTGTGTGGTTTGTGAGCACTTCCGGATACTGTTCTTTCAGTATTTCAAAGCGATTTGTTCTAAATCACTCTTCGCTTTTCGCCCTCACTTTATTTTTCACAAACCTTCGGCTTGAAAACTGACATGGGATGTGCTCCTTAATGAGGTGTTCTTTTTATTAAATCTCCGTCGATGCAATGAATAATAAACGAACCGGTATTATGACACCAACCGATTTTTTTATCGATATCTTCCCACTTCGCTCTTGTAGAAAGATAATTAATTTTCGAAAGCTTTCTGCAGCCGGAAAACGCGCACATTCCTATACTTACAACACTACTAGGTATTGTGATTTTTTCAAATTCAGTACACCACTCGAACGCATAGTCCCCAATTTTTGTCACATCGTCTGGGATTACTATCTCTGTAATATTTGTATACCCGCCAAAAGCCCCATCACCAATGTTCGTTACGCTTCCATCGGCAGGAATTATAGAATCTTTACATCCCCAAATAAGCATTTTACTATTTATTTCGATAAGCGTTTTCATTACATTCCGATACTTCACGTTTTCTTCTGAAACTGTAATATTTTCAAGGTGGGTGCAGCCTTCAAATGCACCGCTATAGATTTTTGTTACACAATGTGGTATGAAAATCCCTGTAAGACCTGTACACCCAAAAAAGGCAGCTTTTCCAATGCAAGTTACGCTTCCATTCCCGGGAACAGCAGAATTTTTGCACCCCAAAATCAATGTTTTGTTTTCTGTCTCTATAAGACAATTGTTCACACTATGATATTTCTTGTTTTGAGGTGACACAGTGATTTCGTCAAGTCCAGAGCAACCGAGAAATGCAGTACATGCTATAAACTCGATGTTTTGGGGGATCACAACATGCGTAAGATTTGAACAAAAGTAAAAAGCCATTTGCCCAATGCTCGTTAAACTATCCGGCATAGAAAAATTTTTCAGAGCGGTACAACTTCTGAACGCACCATCTCCAAAGCTGGCACATTCGGGTTTTCCCAAGAAAATCACCGTTTGAAGGCCAGAACAATTATCGAATGCGTGCTCTCCGATGACTTGAACATTTTCTGGTATTGATATATGCGATAGTTTAACACATTTTTCAAATGCTCCCTCGCAAATCTCCGTTACACCTTTCGGAATCATTATACTCTCAAGTCGCGCACAACCGCTAAACATTCTCCGACTGATAGTCTTTATATTAGTGGGCAATGTAATGCTTGTAAGTTGTTCGCAACTCCTAAAAGCATTCTCCCCCATGGTAACAATACTGTCCGGTATTGTCACCTTTTTTAATGAAGTGCATTTCCAAAATGCCCATTCTCCAATACTCGTTGCACCTTTGGGTATCACAACATCTGTAATTGCTGTACAATTCTTAAAGCCATAATCTCCAATACTTGTCACGCCACACGGAATATAAATCACACCGTTATACTGCCGATATTGTTCTTTCAAACATTTAAGCGTGGTTCCATCATACTCAAACCAATCTTTTTGACTGTTTTGCAATTCCGGTGACACGGATACGATCGTGTTTTTGGTTTGGCAACTCTCAATAACATCGCACCACATTTGAAGACAGATTTCTGTCATTGCTCCTGCAAAGCCGTAATCATCCTCCAGCACTTTCTTCCAACGACTCATATCCAATGCGGACGAATTTTTGCTTGCCTGCATTTCCGCAACAATCCCGCATTGCTGAATGGCAACCAATATGTTCACCATTCCACGCTTACATTGAGGGTATAGATCAAGGATGTATGCTTTTAGTTTTGTACCATCCGTCAGCACTTCCGGATATTGTTCTACGAGTTGTTTCAAATCAATTTGTTCCATGACTTACTTTTTCCTTTACGCATTTTGTTTTGGTATATTCCCGTCGATGCAGTAGACGGTATAGGAGTCGGCGCCCGCATCCCATGCGTTTTCTTTTTCTATTGCCTTCCACTGCTCTTTTGTGCCTTTAAAAATGATATTTGTAAGGCTCTTGCAATTGTAAAATGCGTGTTTTTTTATGCTTGCAATACTATTGAAAATGTGTATATTTTTGAGTCCACGACACTCCATAAAGGCAGAGTTATCAATACTGATTACGCCATTAGGGATAAAGAGATTTTCAATCATACAACATCCTAAAAAGCATGTTTCAGGAATTTGCTTTATATTTCTTGATAGTGCCACTTTTTTTAACTTGCAACAACCAGAAAATATGCTTGTTCCAATTCGTAAAACGGTGTCCGGCAAGAAAATTTCGCCCAATTCCGAGCACCCGGAAAAAGCTCTGTCTCCAATTTCTTGAATACCATCAGGCAAGTAAATTGAGGAAAAACCACATGCGTGAAATGCGTTTGACCCAATTTTTATAATTGTATCCGGAAGCCAAAAATTTGCATCCCAACAATTAAAAAATGCACCTTCCTTTATGTTCCATAGGGAAGTGAGTGAATAGAATGGGCGGTGCGGTTGGTTTCGTACCGCCCGTTATACCTG
>CAKSGP010000085.1 GCA_934454745.1 uncultured Clostridia bacterium | reverse complement strand
GCACAAAGACTTATCACTTTGGTATCGGATATTATGAAAATTTCTGAACTTGATGAAGGCGCAGTTCCTTTTGAAAAAGAAAGTGTTGATATTTTCGAGCTTTCAAAAGACATTGTAAAAAGACTTACAACTATTGCCGAGAAAAGAAATATCAGTTTCAGCATTATTGGTGATACTGCAAGGATTTGCGGTGTAAGGAAAATCCTTGATGAAATGATATACAATCTTTGTGATAATGCTATCAAGTATAACAAAGATAACGGATGCGTCGATGTTATTATCAATCAGGCAAATAACAAGACAAGCATTACTGTAAAAGATACGGGTATTGGTATTCCCACTCTTGAACAAAACAGAGTTTTTGAACGCTTTTACCGAGTGGATAAAAGCCATTCAAAGCTTGTTGGCGGTACCGGGCTTGGTCTTGCAATCGTAAAACACGGAGCAGCTTTCCATGATGCAGAGGTTTCGCTTGAAAGCATAGAGGAAAAAGGAACAAGCGTAACAATTACATTTAATGAATAAAAACTCACAAAAATCCTTGGAACAACTCGTTTCAGGGATTTTTATTTGTTAACATACAATTAACATACCTTTGCTTTCAGAATTAACATTGGATATATTAAAATGTTATCATGTAAAGTATGGTTTAAAGTTATGAAAACAAAGGAGAAAGTTAAATGACAATATTTGATGTGTTAAATTTGATTGGTGGATTATGTTTATTCCTTTTCGGTATGAATGTAATGGGTGACGGCTTGGAAAGAAGAGCCGGAAACAGTTTAAAAGCATTACTCGGCAAACTTACCAATAGTCCCATAAAAGGATTCTTAACAGGACTTGGTGTTACCGCAGTAATTCAGAGTTCATCTGCAACTACTGTTATGGTTGTAGGTTTTGTAAACTCAAAGATAATGACTCTTAAACAGTCAATCAGCATTATTATGGGTGCAAATATCGGTACAACCGTTACTGCATGGATACTTAGCCTTGGTGGAATTTCAGGCGATAATATAGTTATGAAACTGTTAAAGCCTACATCATTTACCCCCATCCTTGCTCTTATCGGTATAGTATTTATGATGTTTGCAAAATCCGGCAAGAAGAAAGATGTTGGAACAATCCTTCTTGGTTTTGCAACACTTATGTTCGGTATGCACGAAATGTCATCTGCAGTTTCAGGACTTTCAAAAATACCTGAATTTCTGAACTTATTTATAATGTTTAAGAATCCTATACTTGGCGTTGTTGTTGGTGCACTTCTCACTGCAGTAATTCAGTCAAGTTCGGCATCGGTTGGTATCTTGCAAGCACTTTCTGCTACAGGTGCAGTTTCTTACGGAGCTGCAATTCCGATTATTATGGGACAGAATATCGGTACTTGTGTAACTGCTCTTTTATCTTCTGTTGGAACAAATAAAAACGCAAGAAGAGCTTCTGTGATACATCTTATGTTCAATGTAATAGGAACGGTTGTATGGCTCGTGGTATTCAGCTTGATTTCTGCTGCTATTAAGCCTGCAATTTTGGATGCATCTGCATCATATTTAGGAATTGCGGTTTCACACTCAATATTTAATGTTCTTTGTACTGCACTTCTTTTGCCGATGTCATCACTTCTTGAAAAACTCGCATATATTCTTGTGCCTGAAGGCAAGGAAGAAGAAAGCTTTGTCGAACTTGATGAAAGACTTCTTATTACACCAACTGTTGCACTTCAGCAATGTTATAACGTCGCTAAAAAGATGGCAAACGAAGCAATTTCGGGTTTTAAGTTGGCTGTTTCTTCTGCTGATGAATATACCGCTGAAAAGGCAGAGAGAGTCAGAATTTTGGAAGGCAACACAGACCGATATGAAGATATTTTAGGAACATACTTAACTAAATTATCACGCTCAAGAACTACTGACGATGATAGTTCTGAAGTATCAAAACTTTTAAAGGCTATTGGTGATTTTGAACGAATTTCTGACCATAGTGTAAACATCTTGGAATCGGTTGAAGAACTCAGAGAAAAGAAAATTCAATTTTCTGATGATGCCAGAAAAGAGCTTAATGTTCTTACGAGTGCGGTATCCGAAATATTAGATATCACGCTTTCTGCGTTCGATGGCGATGATGAAAATGCCGTATATAATGTTGAACCATTGGAACAGGTAATTGACGGACTTAAATCTATGCTCCGTGACCGTCACATTGTTCGATTGGCAGATGGTGAATGTACCGTTGAAGCAGATTTTATTTGGGGAGATATCTTAACAAATTTAGAAAGAACTTCCGACCATTGCTCAAACATAGCTACTTGCTTGATTGATGCAACACACCATAATATGAACGCTCACGAATATAAACAAAGCCTTAAAGAAAACAATCCTCAGTTTGATGAGAAGTTCAAACTTTATGGCGAAAAGTATAAGTTGAGTCATTAAATAATATAAATTATCAAAAACGACTTGTTGATAACGATTTATCAGCAAGTCGTTTTTCATTATCCGCAACATGGTATGAGGATAATGAAGCATAGTAAATTTGCAGGTTAACAATATTTACTATGTAATCATCACAAGGTTCGATGCCTATGTGATGATTAGAAAAAAGAGTATATAACTGCGCTGTAATTGCAGTTATATACTCTTTTTAGGGAATCCAAAGGGAACGTTTGGCACACTTCTTTGCTTGCAAAGTGTAGTGTGTTACACCTTTGCCGACGGGGCGGGTGTGAAAATGTATTGCTCGCCGTTTTTGAGCAATATATTTCTCAGGCGGCAAAATTACAAAGGGGTGGTCGTCTGCCGTAGGGTTGGCAGACGGTCAGACCTGCAGTAATTTGTGGAGTCGGTAAATGGTGTATGCGACTGCGAAGATTAGCACCTCTTGTCAAGGTTATGCTCTCGCATAAAATCGTTTATAACTTCACGTTGGTCGAGGAACCAATTATCCAAAGCAACGTAAGTAAACTCTCCTGATTCTATATCGTTTTTCATTTCAATAGAAATCTTCCTGAAATTAGCAAAAAGCTCGTTAACTTTTTTAATCTCTCCTTCGGGTAAATTATGTCGCTTTGCTTTATTTATTCTGTTACGCCAATACTGCGTTTCGTTCTTATAGGCTTTTTCATAATCTATGTCTTTATGAGCTTCGTCGTATTTCTGCTTGTTAATCTTCTGCTGCTTTGCCTTGCACTTGTCGGAGCATATAAAGGTCTTGTTGTTATCCGGGGCAAGAAACAACTTACCACACACCTTACAGTTGCTAAAAAATTTATTGTGCTCATATATTGTTCTCAGGTAATAAACAATCAGCGAAAGCAACGTAAAATCGGAAGCAATATATTCTGTTGTTTCTTTTGCCTGCGGGACAACCAAAGTCAATGCAGGGTATCTGTAATATTCAAAAGGTATATCCATAAGAGGATTAAAAGGCTTATGCTTCTGCCAAAACAATATGTTATTTATCAAGCCATATCTAAAAGGAAGTGTCAAATCTTCCATTCTTTCCAAGACGGGGTATTCCTCGTCTTTTTCTTTGTCTGCTTTTAGGATTCTGCCATACTCATTCCATAATGACAAAGCAATGAATTTCAAAATAGGATTTTCTGCCTCATATAATCCTTCAACAACTTGCAAATTTTCTGCATATTTTTCTTTAGATGTTTCGCAAAAGTTAGCTTTTATATCAGCAAAATACTCAGGCTCGGTAATAATGTCAAGCAAAAATGAACCAAGAGGGCAAATTTTCTCAAAAATTATTTCAACATTTTTTTGACCTCTTACAAACCTATTTACATTATCAAAATCTCCTATTACAAGATGCTCTTTTTTCTTCTTAAAGTTGATATTTATAGCTATTACGGGCTTTTCGAGCATTGGGATATTCGGAAGTTCTGTTTTCTTTTTCAAGTGTAACACCTTCTTTTTATGGGAATTGTATTTTTGTATTATTATCGTTACCTAAAGTATACACCAAACCCCTTTACAAGTCAAGTTCTTTGTGATTTAATCGAATTGTAAACCTGCAGATTTACAAAACGAAAATTACATCACAAGGAGGCTAAAAAAGCATGGCTACAAACCAAAAATATTACTATATGAGGCTCCGTGCAGACTTCTTCAACAGAAAAGATATTATTCTTTTGGAGAGTATGCCAAACGGTGCCGTCTACTGTCTTATATTACTCAAGCTTCTTACCGCATCTTTGGAAAACAATGGTCATCTGATGCTTAACGAAGAAATTGTAATGACTCCGGCAATGCTTGCAGCAATAACACGATATGATGTAGGCACAGTTGAAAAGGCATTACAGATATTTATGCAGTTAGGATTGGTCGAGCAACTTCCCGATAACTCCTATTATATGTTGGAGCTTGAAGGTATGGTTGGTAAAACCTCAACCGAAGCTGACCGAAAAAGAATTGCTCGAGCAAATGTAAAGGCTCTTAAAGGAGAAGCGGTGGACAAATGTCCGCCAAATGTCCAAGTTTTGTCCGAAAAAAGTCCACCAGAGATAGAGATAGAAAAAAAGACAGATATAAAGACAGAGATAGATTCAGATAGAGAGATATACGGGCGATACAAAAATGTATCGCTCACTCCCTCGGAATATGAATCGCTTAAAAATGAATATCCCATATATGCAGATAAATACATCGAAAGATTATCCGAGTATATGGAAACTAAGGGCAAGTCCTACAGCAACCACTATGCGATAATCCTTAGTTGGTTAAAGCAGGATATTAAATCCACAAACTATTCTTGTAAGGAGGGCGAAAGCTTATGACAACAAAAGAATTTGAACGTATGCAAAGACTTAATATTTTAAAGTCTCTCTGTTTTGAGGATCACGCCCTATACAGTTGGACTTTTGATAAGGACAACGGCAAAAATCCGGTGATGAAGGTCGCAAAGGATTATGTCAGCAAATGGTCGGAATTCGCTTCCAAAAACGCAGGCTTAGTCCTTTGGGGCGATGTCGGAACAGGTAAAACCTTCTTCGCCGCTTGTATTGCCAATGCATTGGTAGAACAACACGTATCCGTTAAGATGACAAACTTTTCAACCATTCTCAATGATTTGTTTACAGAGAGTGATAAGAACAAATATCTTAACCGACTCAATGACCATAGTCTTCTCATTATTGACGATTTGGGCATTGAACGTGGTACGGAATATGCCTTAGAGCAGGTATATAACGTCATAGACACCCGCTATAAAAGCGGAAAGCCGCTTATCATAACAACAAATTTAACCTTAGACGAACTTAAAGCCCCTACCGATATTCCGCACAAAAGGATATATGACAGAGTTCTCGGTATGTGCGTTCCGGTTATGTTTAACGGAGTTAATTTCAGAAAAGAAGAAGCCGCAGCCAAAATGGAAGCGGCAAAAAAACTATTCGGACTGGAGGATAGAAAACAATGGCATCTGTAATTTTAAGATTTTCAAAACAAAAAGGTAACCCGGCAACAAAGATAGAGGCACATCACGAGCGTACCAAAGAAGAATACAAAAGCAATCCCGACATTGACACTTCAAAAAGTCATAACAACATTCACCTTATCGAACCTCAGATGAGATATAAAGCTGAGGTTGATAAAAGAATTAAAGAATCGGGATGCAGGGTCCGCAAAGACAGCACAAGGTTTGTAGACACTTTAATCACTGCAAGTCCTGAATTCTTCAAAGATATGACACACGAGAAAATGGTTGAATACTTTCGAAGAGCTGTTGATTTTATGAGAAACAGAATTAGACCGGATATGATTTTTTCGGCGGTGGTTCATCTTGATGAAAAGACACCGCATCTGCATCTTTGCTTTGTCCCTTTAACAGAGGACAACAGACTTACTGCAAAAGAAATCCTCGGCAACCGTGCAAAGCTTTCCAAGTGGCAGGATGAGTTTCACGAATTTATGGCGAAATTCTATCCCGACATAGAACGAGGCACATCAGCAACTCTTACCAACAGAAAGCATATTCCAACCTACATATTCAAGTCTGCTGCAAAGCTTGAGAAAATGCAGGAGGATATTGAAAAGGTATTGAAAGAAACTAATTTTACCAACGCTTCAAGGAACTCTGAAAAGGCAATCAAGCTGATTGAGGATTGGGTGCCGAGAGTGGAAACCTTCAGAACAAAGGTAAATATGCTCTACAACGCCTTAGAAACAGAGCAAAAGGATAAAAAGGCATTAACCGACGCTTTTGTTGAGACTCGTGACAAAGCAGACAGTCGTTTGATGGAATTGAATGTGTTGCGTAAACAAGTTGAATCCTTGCAAAAGCTATATTCAAAGGTTCCTGAAGAAATCCGTCAGGAAATCGAAGCTAAGAAACGAAGTAAGGAGGTCGAAAGATAATGAAAAATCCTGAAATGATACAAGTTGATAAATTAAAGACTTTTGAAAACCACCCATACAAAGTTGAGGAGAATGAAGAAATGGAAATGTTAACCCAAAGCATAAAAGAAAATGGAATATTATCACCGCTTATTGTAAGACCTATCGAAAAC
>CAKSGP010000084.1 GCA_934454745.1 uncultured Clostridia bacterium | reverse complement strand
TGTGCGTTTAAATATAAAAAAAATGAACAGATATTTGTTGTTATACACAATATCCGAAAGCATTGACATTATCAGTTTGGCAAAACGAATCTCAAAAAAATTGGGGTTGGATGTATATTATATTAACGACAGATGGAAAAAAAGCAGGAAATGCTGTAATCTTTCACATATAAATATTGATGAATGGCTGTATTTAATGAGAAATGCAGATTTTATTTTAACCGATTCATTCCACGGAACCGCATTCTCGGTAAATTTTCAAAAGAATTTTTTCAGTTATCAATATAAAAACAACAGTAAAAATTCAAGAATAACAACCCTTTTGGAAAATGTCGGTTTATCACATAGAATTATTAGCAATGAAACTACGGAAATTGATTTGGAAAACATTGGGTTTAGTGTAGATTATCCGGAATCGGCTAATCTTCTGAATACACTAAGAACAAAATCTATAAATAATCTTAAGGAAATTATAAATGGATAGTGTACATAATAAAAAAGGTAAACGGCTGATAGGAAATTCAATGGTATTTGCTTTGGGTGACATATCCTCAAAATTGATACTGTTTTTGATGTTGCCCTTTTATACCAATATCCTCACCACTGACGAATACAGCATAAGCGACTTAATTTCAACTACCGTCTCCCTTGCAACCCCTCTTTTTACATTGGTAATTGCCGAAGCGGTTATGCGCTTCATGTTGGATAAAAACGAAGACCGTAGCGGCATTTACAGTATAGGTTTATATACGGTAATTATCGGCACCGTTTTAGCTGGAATTATTTCATACTTTGCTTTTACCAAAATATCTTTTTTTAAAGGATATTGGTCAATATTTTTACTGTACTTTTTCACATATAATTTTTACAATCTTAACTCCCAATTTATAAAAGGACAGGAAAAATTAAAACTTCTTGCAACTGCCGGTATAGTTAATACCTTGGTTTTGGTTTCTTGCAATATTCTTTTTCTTTTAAAAATGAAAATGGGAATTAACGGCTACCTATTGTCCACCGTCATTGCTTACATAGTTTCTTCCGCTATGCTTATGATTGTCGGAAAATCTTATAAATTCATAACGCCGATTCGTAAAATTGAAAAAACGCAATTGAACAGAATGCTTTCCTATTCAATTCCTATGATTCCGAATTCCGCAATGTGGTGGATTAATAATTCCTCAGATCGTTACATAGTAACATATATGGTTTCCGCGGGAGCTAACGGAATTTATTCGGTTGCATATAAAATACCGTCTGTTTTTTCCGTAATAATGGCTGTGTTTATGCAAGCATGGCAAATATCGGTGGTTGAAGATTTCGGCAGCAAAGAAAGCACTGATTTTTTCAATAAGGTATATGAGATTTTTTTACAGGCGGTTATTCTTTTAAGCGCAGTGATAATTTCATTTTCGCGTTTTTTAGGGGGAATACTTTATGCGAAAGAATTTTTTTCGGCGTGGACGTTCTCTATAGTATTGATAATCGGATATATGTTCCATTCTCTCGCCGGTTATATGGGTACTGTGTATACTTCGGTCAAAAAAACAAATATGCTGTTTTATTCCACCGCAATTGCCGCCGTCGTAAACATCGTGCTAAACATTGCTTTGGTTAAATTATTTAGTACAATGGGAGCGGCAATTGCAACTTTGATTAGCTATTTTATTGCATTTATCATCAGAAGGGTTGATGTGAAAAAGTACATTAAGATCAAATGTAATACTTTGAAGTATTCTATTGAAATAGCTTTATTGTTATTTGAAGCGATAATAAAGCTTCTTAACAACTCGTATTCTTTTATTTTATCAATTGTTTTTGTAGCGATACTCTGCATATTTAATTATAGTTTCTTTAAACAAACCTTTGAAATGTTAAAAAGCTTGGTGAAAAAACATTAAAGGAGCTTTAACATGACTAATAATTTCAAAGATATGCTAAATTTGTTCTCTTGTGCCGTAAGCGGAGAAAATATTCAAACAGATTTACCGTATGATTTCAACGCAATCTTCGCCTTATCGAAAAAGCAGCAGATTGACACTGTTCTTTTTCCTGTTATAAACAGTATTTACTCGCAAAATCAAAGCCTCATAGAAAAATCAACGTATGACCGCTGGGAATCTGATTTCTACAAAACGATAAGCTTTTCGATGATAAGAACAAATTATATCAATAAGTTATTATCAAATTTTGAAGAACAAAATATAGATTACTGCGTTTTAAAGGGCGAAGTATTAGCAGATTTATATTTTGTACCTGACAGTCGGGTATCGGGAGATGTTGATATTTGGATACGCGATTGCAATAAAGTGAAAAACGCACTTGATATCCTTGCTGCCGATGGTTTCCGAGTACCGGTAACCAATTCAAACTCGCATCAGATAGAATGTTACCATAAGATTTACGGTTTGGTTGAAATCCATACGGATATATGCGATAAAATCGCAAAAACACTGTGGTTTGAAAACAAATTGCGGTTTGACGAAAAGCCTATCAGATTTGAGGACAAAAAGGGCAATAAATTTTATACGCTCTCTTATACGGACGGGGCAGTTTTTGTTGCATTCCATTTTTTAAAACACTTTCTTTCTCATGGTTGCGGTTGTCGGCAATTAATGGATATGTTGCTCTACTTTACCAGGTACAGGCAACAAATCAATTGGGAAAAATTTGATTTGGTTTTTAAAGAATTAAATTATTTGCGCTTTATAAAAATGTGTGAAAAAATCGGTGAAAAATATTTTGGCTTAAACTTTGAAACCGATATTGATGTGTCAGACGAAATTATTGAAAGTATTCTTACAGACCTTGAAACTGCCGGCGTTTTCGGAAAAGAAGAAGAATACAGAAATGAATTTACTATTTCATATTCGAAAAGGCGCAGTGGAATAAATAAAAACAGAAAAAGGCTGAAGAACAATTTTATAATTTTTAAAATAATCAATTTTTTAAGAACAAGAAAATTCAATCCCATTATTGTGGTTATGGATTTAAACAAAAGGAGGAAATTTTTATCTGAAAATAAATCGCAAATAAGGGAAAGGTTAAAATTCTTTGAAAAATTAGGATTTTTTGATAATTGAGGAGGATAAAATATGTTTAAAAACAAAACTCTTATGATAACAGGAGGAACGGGAAGTTTCGGAAATGCGGTATTAAACCGCTTTCTTAACACAGATATAGGCGAAATTCGTATTTTTTCAAGAGATGAGAAAAAGCAGGACGATATGCGTCACGAGTTTCAGGCTAAAATGCCGGATGCGGCGGATAAAATTAAGTTTTACATAGGCGATGTGAGAGATTTACAATCGGTTAAAAACGCTATGCACGGCGTGGATTATATTTTTCACGCCGCTGCGCTAAAGCAAGTACCGAGCTGCGAATTTTTCCCTATGGAGGCTGTTCGAACAAATGTATTGGGCACCGATAATGTCCTGACGGCAGCAATAGAGGAAAATGTAAATAGCGTAATATGCTTATCAACAGATAAAGCAGCTTACCCTGTAAATGCCATGGGTATCTCGAAAGCGTTGGAAGAACGTGTCGCAGTTGCAAAATCCCGAACATCCAAATCCACCAAAATTTGTTGCACGCGCTATGGCAACGTTATGTGTTCAAGAGGCTCTGTAATTCCGCTTTGGATTGATCAGATAAAAAAAGGTCAGTCAATAACTATCACAGAACCCTCTATGACGCGCTTTATTATGTCCCTTGACGAAGCTGTAGACTTGGTAATATTTGCTTTTGAACACGGCGAAAACGGTGATATTTTAGTTCAAAAAGCGCCGGCTTGTACAATTGAAACTCAGGCAAAAGCGGTTTGTGAGTTGTTCGGTGGCAAGACGGACGATATAAAGGTTATAGGCATACGGCACGGTGAAAAGATGTATGAAACACTGCTTACAAATGAGGAGTGCGCCCATGCAATAGATATGGGAAATTTCTACCGCGTGCCGGCAGACACAAGGGACTTAAACTACGATAACTACTTTAACAGCGGTGATTCGCAGAGAAATTTGTTACATGAATTTGATTCAAACAATACGAATTTATTGGGTATTGAACAGGTTAAAGCTAAATTGCTTTCATTGTCATATATTAAAAACGAATTAGAAGTAATGGGTAAGCTATGAACATACTTGTGACGGGGGCCAAAGGCTTTGTGGGTAAAAACCTTTGCGAAGCGCTTAAAAACATCCGTGATAATAAGGACAGAACACGGAACATTAAAATAGACGAAATTTTCGAGTACGATATAGATACCGAAAAGGCACTGCTCGACGGTTTTTGCGAAAAGGCGGACTTTGTGTTTAACCTTGCGGGTGTAAACAGACCTAAGGACAGCTCGGAATTTATAGAGGGCAATTTCGGGTTTGCAAGCGAATTGCTGGAAACCCTTAAAAAGCACAGCAACACCTGCCCCGTAATGCTGTCTTCTTCCATTCAGGCAACCCTAATAGGCCGCTACGACAGCGATTACGGCAGAAGCAAAAAAATGGGCGAGGGACTGTTTTTTAAGTATTCCGAAGAAACGGGTGCCAAGGTGCTTGTCTACCGTTTTCCGAACCTGTTCGGCAAATGGTGCAGGCCGAATTACAACAGCGCTGTTGCCACCTTCTGCAATAATACAGCAAACGATTTAGAGATAACCGTAAACGACCGCAATACAAGGCTTGAGCTTTTATACATAGACGATTTGGTTGCGGAAATGCTTGACGCTCTTGAAGCAAAGGAGCATCACTGCGAGTTTGACGGAATAGACACCGTAATCACCGAAAGCGGAAAATACTGTGCCGTACCGACCACACACAAAGTAACCCTCGGTGAAATCGCGGATTTATTGGAGCAGTTTAAAAATCAGCCTAAAACGCTTTTAATGCCCGAAATCCCGAATAACTCCTTTGCAAAAAAACTGTATTCAACCTACCTTTCGTATTTACCGGGGAGTAAGGTCAGCTTTCCGCTTAAAATGAATATTGACGAACGCGGCAGTTTTACGGAATTGCTTAAAACAGAGAATTGCGGACAATTTTCCGTTAATATCTCAAAACCCGGAATTACAAAGGGTCAGCACTGGCATAACTCCAAGTGGGAATTTTTTATTGTGGTATCGGGTCACGGGCTTATTGAGGAAAGAAGGATAGGCAGTGACGAGGTTTTACGCTTTGAGGTTACGGGCGAAAAAATAGAGGCTATACATATGCTGCCGGGCTACACCCACAATATAATAAATCTTTCTGATACGGAAGACCTTGTAACCCTTATGTGGGCTAACGAACAGTTTGACCCGAGCCGCCCTGATACTTATTTTGAGAAGGTTTAAAATGCAGGATATATTTGAAAATTTAAGTCCTGAACAAACAGCTCTGCTCAGCCTTATTTCAAATAATCTGTTCGGTACCGAGAAACCGATACCGGAGGATTTAGATTACAATAAACTTTTAAAAGAGAGCAAGTTGCAGGCAGTAACGGCAATCGCCTTGAAAAATATAGGTCTGCCCGAAAGTTTAAGGGAAAAGAACACAGTGTTAAACTGTATGTCCTTAAACGCAAGGATATTTTCGCATCACACAATGCTCCATAGCATAATGGAAAATGCGGGCATACCTTATACTGTTTTAAAGGGTGCGGCGTCCGCACACTACTACCCCGACCCTATATTCAGGGCAATGGGGGATGTGGATTTTCTCGTAAAAAAGAAAGATATTGAAAGAGCAACCGAGGTCTTAAAGGAAAACGGCTTTAAACCGTGGGAAGAAGAGCATATCTGCCATATAGTATTCCGTAAGGATAAAATACATCTTGAGATGCATTTTGAGCCGGCAGGCGTGCCGAACGGCAAAGCAGGCGAAATAATACGGGAATATATTTCCGATATGATAGAAACCTCAGAGCTTGTAAAGACTGAGCTTTGCACATTTGTTAATCCCGATAAATTCCATCACGGGCTCATAATGCTTTTACATATGCAGCACCACCTATTGTCCGAGGGGATAGGGCTTCGCCACCTGTGCGACTGGGCGGTATTTGTAAATTCATTTAAGAACAATGAGTTTGAGACGCTGTTCAAAGAAAAACTGCAAAAAGCCGGACTTTGGAGCTTTGCCCGAAATATAAGTCTTGCGGCGAGCATAAGCATAGGACTGCCGAGACAGGAATTTATGGGTGACGATACAGGCCTTGCAAAAGCCGTTGCAGAAGATATACTTTCAGGCGGAAATTTCGGCAGTAAGGATAAAAGCCGTTCGGGCGAAGGTCTGTTTATTTCCAACAGAGGCAAGGACGGTGTAAAACATTCAAGACCGATGCAGTTTATCCTTTCCGTAAACCAAATATTATATACCAACTGGAAAGTAACCAAAAGGGTTAAAATTCTTTTGCCGATAGGCTGGATATATTTCGGTTTAAGAAGATTTGTACGGCAGATAACAGGCAAACGCAGGCCTATGAAATTAAGAAAGCTATATACAAGCAGTAAAAACAGAAAAGAGCTGTATAAACAGCTTCACCTGTTTGAGACGGAGGTCAAAAATGAATATTAAAACCGATTACAGCGATATTAAGTTTAAAAACGACGGTAAGCTAAAGCTTTTAATAATTGTGGGCACTCGCCCCGAGATAATAAGGCTTGCGG
>CAKSGP010000083.1 GCA_934454745.1 uncultured Clostridia bacterium | reverse complement strand
AAATAATTCCCACCTGTAGATATGAGGGAATGTATTTGCATCCGGGACCTAAGGCTTTAAAATTTGCGGAGGAACATGGTGAGGACAATTTTGGATGCCATAATACCGATGCGCATTTGCGTTCCTCAATAATAGGCAGAAGTATTACCGTTGTTATAGATGACGGAGTTGCCGATTTAGGGGAATTTGGGAGAATTCACTTCATTGATTTTGATCAAACAAGGGGTCGAAATCGTACTGTACAGATTATGATTATCGGTGAATGAACATAGGATTAGGGGCGAGAAAATGAAAATCGGATTATTACCTCTTTATGTAAAGCTTTATGATGATAAACTACCGAATTTGCGCGTTAGAATGGATGCATTTTATGAAAAAATTGCAGAGAAATTCGAAAACAAAGGTTTCACAGTTATCCGTTCGGAATTTTGCAGATTAGCTGAAGAATTTAAAAAAACGGTAAATAACTTTGAAGAAAATCAAGTTGACGCAATCGTTACGGTGCATATTGCTTATTCACCCTCTTTAGAGTCTGTTGATGCTTTAAGCGGGAGTCATCTTCCGATAATCGTGCTTGACACGACCGAAACCTATGAATTCACAAATAACCAAAGCCCTGATGAAATTATGTACTGCCACGGTGTACATGGGGTCATGGATATGTGCAGTATGCTTACCAGAAGGGGAAAACTTTATGCTATAGCGGCAGGGCATTTAGATAATTCTGATTGCATAGATAAAGCCTGTGGTTTTGTAAGAGCTGCTGTTGCCGCAAAAGCCGTGGCTTTGGCAAGAGTAGGTCTTATAGGCGGTAAATTTGACGGAATGGGCGATATTCAAATGCCGTATAAAGAGCTTGAAGATCGGTTCGGAATTAAAATAACCGAATACACCGGCGGGCAAATGAAATATTATTCTTCATTGATTACCGAAGAAGAAATTGAAAACGAAAAAAAGCTTAATTCTCAGAAATATGATTTGGATGCCGGAATAATCGATGAAGAGTATAACGAATCGGTTCGTTCTTGCCTAGCAACTCGAAAGTGTATAAAAGAAAACGGTCTTACCGCGTTTTCGGTTAATTTTTCAAATATGGGTGAAAGTTCCGGACTTTCTTCCATGCCGTTCATTGAGGCTTGTAAGGAAATGGAAAACGGTATCGGATATGCCGGTGAAGGCGACACAATGAATGCCGCATTTTTAGGTGCTTTTCTTAAAGGGTATCCCGAAACAACCTTTGTTGAAATTTTCTGCCCTGATTGGAAAAATAATACGGTATTCTTCAGCCATATGGGTGAAATGAATTACCGTATCGCCGCTATTAAGCCGTGCATTAAGAGAGTAGGCGTTAACTATTCACCTGGAGAATATCCGTATGTAGGATATACACGTATGAGTGGAGGAAAGGGTGTATATGTCAATATAAGCCGAGGTAAGGAAGATTATAAAATGGTGATTTCTTCCGGCGAAATAGTTGAATACGACAATGATAATTTCGGTGATTCAATGCGTGGATGGATGAAATTAGGTATTGACTGTGCAAGCTTTTTAGAACAATACAGCATTCATGGAGCAACTCATCACAGTATATTTGTATATGGTGCCAGTATAAGCGAAATAGAGCTTTTTGGCAAGCTGTTAGGGCTTGAAACCATCGTTATTAAGTAGGAGGTTATACAAATGTACAAGCTGAATGTAAATGAATATGACAATACTGTTTACGAAACTGAGCTTAAAAATTTTCTTCCTAAAGAATTCATCGATTGTCATACACATATATGGAAAAACAGTTTTATTCCGGAAGGTGAGGCTAACGGTGGCTCACTGTGGATAGATCTTGTTGCCGATGAGCTTCCAGCGGAGGATTTAATGGATACGCTTAAAGTTTTGTTCCCAAAAAATAAGGTAACTCCCCTTGTTTTCGGCGGAATAAAGCATAACCTTACACAGTGTAATGATTATGTATATGCTTCAGCAAAGAAGTACGGCTTTCCTAAACTTTTCCGTTCAGAATACAGTATGACTCCTGACGAGCTTGAGGAACAGGTGAAAAAGGGTGGATTTTTAGGATTAAAACCATACATTACAAATTGTCCGCCATATATTCCTTCCGGAGAAATACGCATTTTTGACTTCTTGCCGCATGAGCATCTTAGGATAGCTGATAAAAACGGTTGGATAGTAATGCTTCATATTCCGCGTTCAAAACGCCTTAAAGATGCCGTTAATATTGCACAATTAATGGAAATTGAGCAAAGATATCCAAATTTAAAGCTAATAGTAGCACATATAGGTCGCGCGTATTCGATCGAGGATATAGGCGATGCCTTTACAATACTAAGAAATACTAAAAATATGTATTTTGATTTTACTGCAAATATGTGTGATGATGCAATTAAAGCTTGTATTGATGCTGTCGGAACAAAACGCCTTATGTATGGGTCGGATTTACCTATTTCGACAATGCGAATGTACAGAATTACGGAAAACGGTGTGTACTACAATATTGTGCCTAAGGGTATGTATGGTGATGTGTCGGATGATCCGCATTTAAGAGAAAGCGATGAAAATAATATCACATTAATGATATATGAACAGTTAAGGGCTTTAAAGCGTTGTTCGGTTGATTTAAAGCTTTCCGATTCGCAGATAGAGGATATAATGTACAATAATGCAAAAAGACTTATTGACGGGGTAATGTAAGTGGAAAATACGGATTGCTTGATTGGTCTTGATATAGGAACATCGGCTGTAAAAGGAGTTCTTCTTGTCGCAAACGGCAAAATATTAGCAACTGCCTGCGGAAAATTTAATTATTACGGTGAAGAATCAGCAAAGCTTTTAGAACCTATGGAATTTATTCAGGTTTGTTTTGGCGTTATAAAGGAACTTGCTGATAAGTGCCCGTCGGATTGCAATATTTCGGGAATTTGTTCCTGTTGTGCGTCAGGAAATCTCATTTTTCTTGATAAAGAATTTAAGCCGTTCACACACATTATCGGTTGGCAAAGTAATGTTGATAACGATGAATTTTCTTCATATTATACCGAAATTGAATGTGAAGAAATATATAAAGCGGTTGGATGGCCGGTTATAAACGGATTTCCGATAGCTTATTTTCCATGGATTGCAAAAAACAAAAAAAATATAATCAGCGATGCAAAAATGATTTGTATGTCAGCTGAATACTTAAATTATTCCTTGACGGGAAATTGGGGTATATCATATTCTATGGCAACTCCGTTTTATCTTCTTGATCAGGAAAAAGGCGATTATTGCAATAAGCTTCTTAATAAATTCGGAATAATAAGGGAACAACTTCCTCCGATTTATCAAAAAGGCAAGGTAATAGGCAAAATTAAGCCAGAAGTTGCATCATATTTGGGGTTATCGAATGATGTAAAAGTAATATTAGGTAGCTTCGATCATCCCTCCGGAGCTACAGGTGCCGGTGTATTCACATCTAATGATATATTAGTATCCTGCGGAACATCATGGGTTTTGTTTTTTCCGATTAACAGTCGTATGCGGGCTATTGAAACGGGTTTGTTGGTTGATAGATTTATGATTAATAAAACACCTTATTGTGTGATGAAGTCTATACCCTCGTTAAGTCCCAAAATAGAAAAGCTTAGAAATTTTTACCTTGGCGATATTTCTCATAGAGAGCTTGATGAGCTTATAGTCAAATCAGAATACGGTTGTAACGGCTTGAAATTCAACTTTGATGAAGACGATTTTAAGATTGCAGGTAAATACAGTAAGCATGATATTGCAAGAGCAATTTATGAATCGGCGGCACGCCTGTTAAAGCATAATTTGTCTGAATGTGAAGCCTTGGGACTCTCAGGCAATCGAGTTGCTTTAGTAGGTGGAATTACAAACTCAAATATATGTGTCAAAGTTGTTTCCGAAATACTGGAAAAAGAAACTGTTGTAATAAACGGAGCATCGGCAGGTGCAGTTGGAGCGGCGATGCTTGCTGCAATCGGAGTTGGTATTTATTCTGATGAAGTGGAAGCCTTTGACTCTATGAACTTTAAAACTGTAAAATTATAAATTTTCAGCAAAAGGGAGAAATTCAAATGGAAAACTTTTTTACTAATGCATTCGAGAATATGGAAAACAAAGAGGATTGCTATAAAGCAATTATAATGAACACCGATTCTCCCGAGGCAGAAAAAATCAGGTGTGAATATTATTCTTCGCAGCTTAAGAGTATGGGAGAAAATGTTCGTATTGGGGTTGGCGTTAGAATTATAAATCCTCAGTATATTTCGGTGGGGGATAATGTAAAAATACAGGACGGTGCCACCCTTATAGCAAGAGGCCCGGGTGGAATAACAATAGGAAACAATGTATGGATTAATCAAAGAGTTTATCTTGATACCGAAAGATATGATACAGGTTACATAAATATAGCTGACAGTGTTTATATAGGAACGGGCACCTCACTTTTCGGTCATATGGGTCTTGAAATAGGCGATCATGCATTATTGGCACAAAACATAACCCTCACACCTTATTCGCATTATTTTTCCGATCCGAGCAGCAACATAATTACACAGGGAGGTCATTGTGAAAAGGTCATAATCGGCAGGGACTGCTATATTGGTATGAATGTTTCGATTCTTTATTCGGGCAGCATTGGTGAAGGCTCAGTTGTTGGCTCCGGAGCAGTTGTGGTTAAGCCTATACCGCCGTACAGTGTAGCTGTAGGCAATCCGGCAAGAGTAATTAAGAGTAGAAAATAAATTGAAGCGCAACTATGATAAAAAGTGTAAAGCAGGTTAAATATGCAGATTCTTTTTTAACCGAAACTGCTATATATACAGGCGGTGACAGAAAAAAAGAAATACCCATCATTTTTGCATTTTACCTTATTGAAACAGATAAGCGTATTATACTAGTAGATGCTGGATGTGATACAATGGGTGGTTTTGTGATGAATAACTATCTGTTACCCGATGAGGCGGTCGCTCATTACGGTATAAATTCTGATAATGTAACAGATGTTATTATAACTCATGCAGATCACGATCATATAGACGGAGTACATCATTTCAAAAATGCAACGATTTACATTCAAAAAGATGAATATGACAGAGGTAAATCGTATATACCTGAAAAATTCAAGGTTAAGATTTTTAAAGAAAGCATAACTGTAGACGGTGTTCTTAATGTAATAAGAATAGGAGGTCATCAAAAAGGCTCCTGCGTGGTTGAGTTTAAATATAACGGTAGTAATTGTGTAATTGTAGGGGATGAATGCTATTCAAGCTATAATATTAAGCACAAAATTCCTACTGCAAGCACACATAACCTTGAAAACAGTAAGAAATTTATCGAAAAATATACAAATGGTGATTATAAAATATTTTTGATGCATGAGGAGGTTTAACTTCAATGTCAAGCTTTGTAAAAATTGAAAAACCGCTTTTAACAGTGATGATTAAACAAACGCAGAATCCGGATAACATTATTGCTGAAATCGGGCGTGCATTGAATGCGGATGCGGAAGCATTCGGTATTCAAACAGAGGGATTGCCACGTAAGTATCATACTGAAGAAAATATAAAATCTATTTTCGCGGCGGCTAATGGCAAACCAATTTATGTTACAAATTACAAGCTATCTCAAAATGAGAATATGACCTACGATGAAATTGCTGATGAATTGCTTTTATATGCAGATTATGGAGCGACATTATGCGATGTTATGGGAGATATGTACTGTAAACACGATGAGGAGATAACAGATAACTCAGAGGCAATAAATAAGCAAATAGAGCTTATCAATAAATTACATTTGCATGGTGCAGAGGTTTTAATGTCTTCCCATGTGAATAATTTTACTTCTGCCGAGAGAGTTTTGGAAATTGCGCTTGAGCATAAAAAGCGTGGTGCAGATATTTCAAAAATTGTTACCCATGCGGATAGCATGGAGCAACAAATTGAAAATCTCAGAATAACCAATTTGCTTAAGGAAAAAGCAGATATACCGTTTCTATTTTTGAGTGGAGGTGAGTGCCTGATTCATAGGAGGTTGGGAATAGTGCTTGGATGCTGTATGAGTCTTTGTGTTTGTGAATTGGCAGAAGGTTCTACAAATCCACAGCCTTTAATTGTCGAGCAGCGTGAAATCCGGGATAAAATTCACTTATTGTAAGGAGGACAAAAATGGAAAAATTAAAGGTCGTGCAAATCGGGATAGGGCATGATCACGGAACATCGGGTTTTAATAGCATATTAGCACAGCCTGAGGTGTTTGAGGTTTTGGGCTTTGCCGTACCCAAAGAGGAGCTTGACAGCAAAAAGTGGGATGACAGGATAAAGGAATACCGTGATGACAGAAAAATACCTTATTTTACTGTTGAAGAGGCACTTTCTTTACCGGGTGTAGAGGCGGCGATAGTTGAATGTGAGGATATTTATCTCACTAAATATGCAATTATGGCAGCTCAAAAAGGTTTACATATTTATATGGATAAGCCCGGATCCCCTGATTACGATGACTTCAAAAAACTTATCGATATAGTTAAGCGCAAGAATTTAACCTTTAATGTAGGGTATATGTACCGCTTTAACCCTAAAATTATTGAAGCATTAGATAGAATAAAGAAGGGTGAAAT
>CAKSGP010000082.1 GCA_934454745.1 uncultured Clostridia bacterium | reverse complement strand
GATAAATGCAGTTCGCCTCTGCCTGATACGGTAAAAGCCTCGGTTGTATCAGTATCCTCAACCCTCAGACTTACGTTTGAATCAAGCTCCTTGTATAGTCTTGCACGCAAATGACGTGACGTTACAAACTTGCCCTCTTTTCCCGCAAAGGGACTGTCATTTACACTAAAGGTCATTGACAGGACAGGATCGTCTATCTTAACAAAAGGTAAAGGCTCAGGATTATTTGGATCACATACCGTTTCGCCGATATTTATATCGGTTATACCTGATATTGCCACAACATCACCTGCACCTACCTCGTCAGTAACTGTCTTTTGAAGTCCGTCAAAGGTATACAGCTTTGTTGCCTTTGCATAACCTGTTTTTCCGTCAGCACGGCAAATCGCGATAGACATATTAGTAGATATTTTACCTCTCTGTATCTTACCCACCGCTATTCTACCTGTATAATCATCATAATCAATATTTGACACGAGCATCTGAAAGGGGCCCCCATCCTCGCATTTCGGGCAAGGGATTTCACGAACAATAAGCTCGAAAAGCTCTTTTAAATCCTCCGAGGGGTTTTCGGGATCGTATTCTGCTGTTGCCCAACCGTCACGACCTGAAGCGAATATAACGGGTGTATCAAGCTGTTCCTCACTTGCCCCAAGGTCTATAAACAGTTCAAGAACTTCATCTACAACCTCATAAGGACGTGCATTAGGTCTGTCAACCTTATTTACAACAATAACAGGTTGAAGATTAAGGGCCAATGCTTTTGAAAGAACAAATCTTGTCTGTGGCATACAGCCTTCAAACGCATCAACAAGTAGCAGTACGCCGTCAACCATTTCAAGTCCTCTTTCAACCTCTCCGCCGAAATCTGCGTGTCCCGGTGTATCTATAATATTGATTTTCGTGTCTTTATACCATAGTGACGTGTTTTTTGCAAGAATGGTTATTCCACGCTCACGCTCAAGATCATTTGAGTCCATTACACGTTCATCAACCGATTCATTTTCACGGAATGTTCCGCTTTGAGCAAGCATAGCATCAACAAGTGTTGTCTTGCCGTGGTCTACGTGTGCAATTATGGCTATATTTCTTATGTTTTCTCTCTTTAGCAATGTATTTCTCCCTCTCTGTCTTCGTTAAAAAATTGAAACTGCTCCTACAACAATTGTTAAAATCATTATTGCTGCTATAACGAAACAAGTTATCTTAACTGTTTTTTTACTCATCTTTTAAACTCCTTTATTTATTGCGTACACGCCATATAACTGCCGCCGCCTGCGCTCTTGTAGCTGTACCCCCCGGGTTAAACATATTATTATCCATTCCATCCATAAAACCATTAGCAACTGCCTGATTTACAGAGGTTTTCGCCCAATCGCTGATTTTATCCTCATCACTAAAAGTAGAAGGAGCCCTGTTTACAGGCGCTTTATTTGTGAGTATTGTTCTTGTGTACTGATACATATACTGTGTAAGCACTGCCATTTCCTCACGGTTTATGGGTTGGTTACCCATAAATACACCTGAATATGTTACCTTCGTATAAGTTGCATTTCCCTCATCATCTACTGTGTAGTCAACGTGTTCCTTATAATCCTTAACCATATCCTTTGGGATAAGTCCGCAATCAAGCGCTCCCTGAAGATATGTGCCGTACCAGTCAGAGCTTGTAGCGTCAAGACACTCGCCCTCTCTTACCGGCTTTTCACTGACTCCCGTTGCCTCCATTATCATTTTAAGGTACTGGGCACGTGTTACCTCCGATTCAGGCATAAACTGTGTGTCTGTAACACCATTTACAACACCTGCATCGGCAAGTGATGTAATATAATCCTTTGCCCAGTGGTTTGTGATATCCGTAAAGCCCGCTGCAAATGCTGACTGATTAACAAGCATTACAACAACCGCCATTGCTCCAATAATTCTTTTTAGCATAGCTCTCACCTGTTCCTTAAATTTTTAAAAAATTCTTTTATTATACTTTGGCACTCTGCCTCAAGCAATCCGCCTTCCGATTCTGTTACATAATTACATAAGTTCATATTAAGTAAATTTGCTTTTGAGCCTGCACAACCGGATTTTTCATCGTACGCACCGAAAAATACCTTTTCTATACGTGCATTCAAAATTGCTCCGGCACACATAGGACAAGGTTCAAGAGTTACGTACATCTGACATTGAGGCAACCTCCATCCCCCAAGCTTTTTACATGCACGCTCAATTGCAATTACTTCTGCGTGATATAGTGCATTTTTTTTCGTTTCACGTTTATTGTATCCCCGTGATATAACTTTTCCGTCACGAACTATAACGGCACCAACAGGCATTTCGCCTAAATCCGCCGCTTTTTTTGCCTGACGTAATGCCTCACGCATAAATTTTTCATCAAGAGTCATACTGTTATGAACGGTAGTCGCCGTTGATTTTTACGTAATCATACGTAAGATCACAGCCCCATGCCTTTGCCTCACTCTCGCCAAGATTAAGATTTACGTCTATAAATATATCTTCCTCAGAGAGTATCTCCTTTGCAAGCTCCTCTGAGAACGCCACACCTGCACCGTTACGGCATACAGAAAGTATTCCTGCTTTAGAACGGAAATCTACATCAACCTTGTTTATATCAAACTCTGCCTCTGCATAGCCTATTGCACAAAGTACACGTCCCCAGTTCGCATCTGCACCAAACATCGCACACTTTAGAAGCGGTGAACGAATAACGCTTTTTGCGACGATTATTGCACAGTCAACATCAGGGGCTCCCGACACTGTACATTCAAGAAGCTTTGTTGCACCCTCACCATCCTTTGCAAGCATTTTTGTAAGCTCGCTCATTACAATATAAAGCGCATTTTTAAATATCTCGTAGTCTCTGTTTTCCTCTGATATTTCATCATTTCCCGCAAGTGCATTTGCGTGAAGCAAAATAGTATCATTTGTTGAGGTATCACCGTCAACACTTAGACAGTTATACGTAATCTTTACAATTTCTGACAAAGCTTTCTGCAACATTTCGGCTGAAACCGCCGCATCTGTTGTAATGAAATTCAAGGTAGTAGCCATATTGGGATGTATCATTCCGCTTCCCTTTGCCATACCGCCAAGACGGCATATCTTACCGCCAAGCTCAAATTCAACAGCATATTCTTTTTTTACCGTATCGGTTGTCATAATAGCAGTTGCCGCACGCTCATTTCCGTCATAGGCAATACCCTCTGCAAGTACCTTAACGCTGTTTGCTATGGGCTCTATGGGCAAAATCTGACCTATTACGCCTGTTGATGCTACAAGCACCTCATCCTTTGAAATACCAAGCTCTTTTGCGGCAAGCTCACACATTGCCTCCGCTTTTTCTACACCGTCAGCATTGCAGGTGTTTGCGTTTTTCGAGTTCATTATTACGGCACGTGCTATGCCGTCTGTATTTTTAAGATGCGCTTTTGTTACAAGAATAGGGGCACCTTTAACCTTATTGGTTGTATATACTCCTGCCGTTTTAGCGGGAACATCCGATACATAAAGTCCCAAATCGTTTTTATTGGGATTTGAATTAAGACCGCAGTTAAGACCATTAGCCTTATATCCCTTTGCGGCACATACTCCGCCGTTAATTACTTTATACATAAAATCTTGTCCTTTCAAAACGAGGGGATGTAAAAAAACAGCACCGATCGTTTGACGGCAAATTTATCTATATTTTAATATAAATAAATTTTGAAAAGCACTGTTAAAACAGTTGTTTCTGAGGAAATCTGTATTTTGCAGATTTCTTTTTATCTTATGCCGTCAAACTACGAACGAAAACCGTTCCTTGAGTACCCACATACACTGCAGGATAACCCTCATAGCCTTGCTATTCGGCGGTTTTCGTCCGTTCTGCACTATTTTTTGCATCCCCTTGCACTATTCGACTTTTTTACAGCCCTTTATCTAAACTTATTATTCATCACTTTCCGGATCAGGCTCAAATACCTTTGTGACAATCACTTCCGCTACACGTCTTGGATCACGCTTTGAAACGCAAACCTCAAGAGGCCCGTAAGTGAATTCCTCACCTACACGGGGGATTTTTCCGAATTCCTCAACAACCCATCCGCCGACTGTTGAATGGTCAATGTCCTCCTCCATATCAAACAGTGCGAACATATCGTCAAGATCCGCTGTTGAACGAACCTTGTATTTTTTATCTGAAATTTTTACAAATGGTTCAACAACAGTATCGTGTTCGTCCCAGATTTCGCCTACAAGCTCCTCAAGAATGTCTTCAAGTGTTACAATACCAACCGTACCGCCGAATTCGTCAAGAATAATTGCCATATGCGATTTCTTTGACTGCAATATCCTCAACAGCTCCGATATTTTCATTGATGGCACAACAAATATCGGCTCTGTCATAACGTTGCTTACTGATTGCTGTGTTTTACGCATTATAGCAAAGTCCTTTTGATTAAGAATACCGATTATATTATCAATCGTGTCACGGTAAACAGGCAAGCGTGAAAAACCTTTTTCAAACTGCTCTGCTATTTCCTCAACACTGTCATCAATCTCTATTGCTATAAGGTCAACGCGGCTTGTATATATATCCTCAACCTCAATATCGTCGAATTCAATGGCATTTCTTATAAGCTCACTTTCATTCTGGTCAATCTCGCCGTCGTTATGAGCCTCCTCAACCATAGTTATCAATTCTTCCTCTGTTACGCCACGGTCGTCCTCGGCTTTAATAATCTTATACACAAGCTTCTGCCACATAGAAACACACCAGTTTACAGGCTTAAACAGAACCATACAAAATGATATTATGGGAGTTGAAAACATTGCGAATTTTTCAGGCATATTTTTCGCCAATCCCTTAGGCGTTATTTCGCCAAAAATAAGTACTACAATCGTTAAAACAATGGTTGCCACAGTTGAACCCAATTCTGTATTTCCGTTAAATACGTCTATAAACATTGTTGTTGCAATTGCGGTTGCACCTATGTTTACAAGGTTGTTACCAATAAGTATTGTTGACAAAAGCAAATCAAGATTTTCCGAGATTTTAAGTGCTTTTTTTGCACGTCTGTTACCCTCTGAGGCAAGTGCCTTTAATCTGATTTTATTTGCCGAAAAGAACGCTGTTTCCGTTGCGGAAAAAAACGCCGATAAAATCAATAAAATTACAAGAAAAATAATTCGCGACAAACTGTCACCGTCCATAAAAAGTGCTTTCCTCCTTCAAAGCCACAGCACATATACACCTTAATGACCGGACTACTCAACAGCCGGCATATATGTACTAATCTGTAAGTCATCTAAATTATTATACAATAGAGCATATAAAAAATCAAGTGTTTTTCCTGTTTTTTTTGCGTTTTTTTACCCTTATTCGAGTTATTCTCATTCCCACACGCCAAAAAAATCCTTGTTCTATATGCTTATTGATTTCCGCACCTAAAAGAAGTATATAAATACAGAAGAACAACCAGAGCATTATAAGCATTACTGCTGTAAGACTGCCGTAGATGTATGATACACCGGGGAAATATGTTATATATATTGACATACCGTAAGACGTAATAAGCCAGCCTGCCGCCGTTATTGCCGCCCCCCACATCTGACCTCTGTATTTGTTTTTCTTTTGGGGCAAAAAAGTAAATAAAGCCGCAAAGGTTAATATGAACAGCACAAAAAATATGATTGTTCTGAATTCCATAATAAGCCTTACAATGTAGTTTCCGACAATAAATTCTGATTTTACCAGATTCATAATCGAGTTTCCAAACATCAAAACAACGACACTTGCCACAATGACAAGTATCATTATGAGATTATAAAAAAGCGAGAGAATTCTCATCTTTATCCAGCTCTGCTCTTTATCTACGCCGTAAATGCAGTTAAGACCGCAGTATATAGCCATCATACCCTTAGATGACGACCACAGTAATGACACAGACGCAACCGAGAAAAACGCCACAGACTGCGCGCGGTAAAACACCTCCGACAGAATATCCGCAGCAAATTCTGAAAGCTGATCCGGGAGTATTCGCTCAAGTGTTGATACCATTGCCTGCAAGTCAAAATTTATAACGTATTTTAAGCAAAACACCAAAAGCATTGTAAACGGCACGCCAGAAAGGACTATAAAGAAGGCTGCCTGTGCAGCATATAGCCCTACATTGTCCGCAAATATATCGTCAATAAATTCTTTTATAAAACCATAGAATTTAGAAACTTCTTTTTTTGATTTTGGCTTATTTTCTACATTCATCATAAAACAACCCTTTCTATATATTATTATAGCAGTTATTTTATGATTCGTCTATACTTTTGTAAAATATTTTACTATTTTACTACCGAAATACGCACGGAATATCCCAGACTAAACTCACATTCGGTCTTTATCCGGTTAATCGCATTGTCCGTTTTATTACGCTTGCAAAAGGAAATTATGCCCATATCGCATATTCTTACTGCATCCACTCCCTCAATACCATATGTTGCATGTACGATTTTTGCCGCCTCAGTAGATGGTGCAAGAAGCCGTTCAATAGATTTTTCCGATTCATTAACCATATCAAAAAATATATCTGTCCGACACTTTTTTAGTGCGGAACCGGCAGTTGCTATACGGTCTTTTTCACCAATATCAAATTGCTTTCTCGCTTGTTCATTACCTGATAATCTGTTTTTTCTTGGGCGTATCAACAGCACAGAATAATCATTCATCGGGAACGGCA
>CAKSGP010000081.1 GCA_934454745.1 uncultured Clostridia bacterium | reverse complement strand
CCCATGCGCTTTGACACATACCATCAGGCTTTTGCCAGCCGTTTGCAATAAAGGTTTGTCCGACTTTCATTTCACAAGCGTGCTCAATGGGATTTTCATATTTTTCAATCAAATCCTCATAGTGTGCCATTTTCATAACTGTAATTTTACATTTTTTCATAAAGGTAACCTTTCTTATGGGGTTTATTATACTTTGCAATCTCTTTAAACTGCTTTTCCATTGCGGCAACCCCGCCATGGATTTCCGCATCGATGACATAATAACACCGCCATTCTCTTTCAAGAATTTTGAAAAGTCATAGACTTCTGCTGTTTCAATTCCACTTTTAAATAGATTATACCACATATACGGAACAATATCAATAGTTGCGGAATAATGCTTGGGGGTTATCGGAATAATAGAAAAGAGCAATCGTAGGATTGCTCTTAATTAGATTATCAACTTAAACATTCCGTAATCAGGCAGTCCTCTGTTAGTTTCCCGTTTTGATACTGCTTTATCGCTCACCATTATCTTATCCGCAAGCTCTTTTTGAGTAAGATTTTGTTTCTCACGAAGTTTTTTATTGTTGTTCCGGTTATATATTCCATTTTTTTACCCTCCATATTTGATAAACAAAGTATATCTCAAAAATGCTTGTTATGCAACCTACGTAAAGTAGAGAAGAGAGTGTTACTTATGGTGTGATAGTGTATGTTTTATTTGAGTTTTTCGCTCCATTCGCTTTCCTTAAATCCAACCAAAACGAAATCCTTACCTATCACAAGCGGACGTTTTACAAGCATTCCATCTGTTGAAAGAAGCTTTAACTGTTCTTCATCAGTCATGGTAGGAAGCTTTGTTTTAAGCTCCATTGACTTATACAATAGCCCTGATGTGTTAAAGAACTTCTTAAGTGGGAGTCCACTCATTTTATACCAAGCGGAAAGTTCGTTAAAAGAAGGATTATGTTCTTTTATATCACGAAGTTCATATTCAATTTTGTTGTCATCAAGCCATTTTTTTGCTTTTTGACAAGTTGTGCATTTTGAGTAACAAATAAATTTAACCATAGTAATTCTCCTTTCATATCAATGATTTTGAAAAGTCATAGACTTCTGCTGTTTCGGGATTTCTGTATTCGTGTTTTTCGTAATAGCCAATGAGGTTTTCTTGATCATCACGCAGTGCCACCATATACACATCTTTGTTTTCTTTTTCGTTGTGGAATGTGTAAATCATATTGTTATCACGGCTTTCACCAAACCAATCCACAACTTTTATAATAATCTCGTTTGACTTTGCATTGTGACAATCAAGCAGGGAAGAGCCTGTTAAGTCTTTGTGATACCTTTTTATAGCGACTTTGTTCATATAGACTATTTTGTGATTTAAGTCGCAAATCACCACCGCAGACCTATCTGTTTCCAAAACACTTTTAAATAAATTATACATTTTATACTCCTCTATTTTTTCATTGATATTTCTTTAAATCAACTTTGTAATCAATAACTTCAATTCCGTCTGCTTCAAGTTTTTCTTTTTGTTTCTCTATACCGCCAAAAGCGTATTGGCGGGCAAGATAGCCCTTACTGTTTACAACCTTATAGCAAGGATATTTTTCGCCGTCGGGGTTTGCGTGCAAAATATTTCCCACCGCCCTTGCGTAGTACTTGTTTCCAAGCATTTTGGCAATTTGACCGTAGGTTACAACTTTTCCCTTTGGTATGCTTTGCAAAATTCTATATACTTGTTCTTTCATAGGTAGTCTCCTTTTTATATCATCTTGCAAACCTGTATAATTTTATCTGCAGCACCTTTTGCACCTGACGAGTTTTTAAAGCCATCAGCGATTTGAGATGCCTTTTGCTTATAGGTGTTATCTCTAAGTATTGTATTTATTGCACTCAAAACAGAAACCGATTTTTCAAGTTTAATACCGGCACCGAGCTGAAATACACGCTGGGCAACACCCTTTTGCTCCGATGTTTGCGGCAGCATAACGAGGGGAACTTCAAAATATAAGCTTTCGCTAACACTGTTCATTCCGCAATGGGACACAAATATATCAGCCTGCTTGAGAACTGCAATTTGGTCAATGTGCGAATAAACCGATATATTTTCAGGGAGTGTACCAAACTCCTCAAGAGATACCAAATTGCCAACAGACATAATAACCTGATAATCTGTATTTCTTAAAGCTGATATACAGGTTTTGTAAAATGGCATCATATCATTATTAACAGTTCCCATAGATATATAAATCAGTTTATCCTTACGTTTATCAATTTCATCAGTTGCAGGACGGATTGAAGGGCCGACAAATGCATACTTGTCTGAAAACGTCTCAGAACACGGCTGAAATTGTGAAGAGGTATAAACGATAGTGTGGGTGTTAGCATCACTGCCGATAATATCAAGCACATTTTTGACAGGATAACCTTTATCTTTTAGCCGTTTGACTTCTTTAGAGGTTTTGGGCGATGCAAAAATCATCTTAAACAAATCACCGATACCTTGTTTCATAATCTTTGCTGAGTGCTTGTTAAATGCAAAGGTTGTTGTTGATGAAACGAAAGGAATACCGAGTTTTAGTGCAACAGCCTTTCCCCATAGTGCCATAGAATCTGCCACGATACAATCAGGCTTAAGCTCTGCCATCTCTTGACAAACTTTATCATCAAGAGCCAATGTGGTATCTACAAGCACCTTTGTAGAGAATGCTAAGTCTTTCCCGACACGAGTGGCATCTTTTGCGTTAAGTTTCTGCTCTGTATCATAATCATCACAGGATATAAATGTTGCGCCTGTCGACTCAATTTTCTCACGCATAATGTTATATGAATAATACCATACCTGATGCCCGCGAGAAACTAACTCTTTAACAACGCCTAAGGTAGGATTAGTGTGTCCGTATGCCGGAATATTAAAGAAAACAATCTTGCTCATACTACTTCACCTTCTTATCTCTATTATACTGCATTTTTTGCTGTATTGCAAGTGTTAAGACTAATTAGATTAGTGTATAGTAATTTATGTATTATTTATCTTGTGGAGGCAAATACGATAGGCGGCGGGATCACCAAAAACACAACAGCTAATATCACATCACAGCACGGACAGATTTGTGATAAAATAATAAAAAAATATGGGATAGAAAAAGCAAAACAGTATCTTGAAATAAACCAGGCGGCTCTTGAAACATATCGTGATTTATGCAAAAACATTGATTGTGATTTCGAAGAGAAGGACTCTTATGTTTACAGCATAGATAACAGGCAGAATATTGAAGCTGAGATAAGGGCGATTAATAAATTGGGGTTTAATACAGAATTTGCAAAGGATTTCCCGTTTATAAATAAGCACGGCGGTTATTTTATTAAAATGTATCAGCATCGCTCCTATGTAATCGGACTTAAAAATGCAGCTGATGTAAATGGTATATATGTAGATGAATCTAAAACAGGAATGTCCTTCAGAAATTACAAAAATTTATTATTTATTGGGGACGGTGCTCACAGAACAGGGAAGAAGGGGGGAAATTGGGAGGAATTACGAACATTTGCAAAAAATTATTATCCGGGAGCAATAGAAGAATACCATTGGGCAACTCAGGATTGTATGACACTTGCTAGTATCCCATATATAGGTCCGTACAGTAAAGGTACAAAGGGACTATATGTTGCAACCGGGTTTAATAAGTGGGGAATGACCTCATCAATGGTATCAGCAATGATTTTATGTGATATGGTGCAGGGGAGAAAAAACGAATATCAAGGTTTATTTTTACCATCAAGAAGTATACTGCATCCTCAACTTGCAGTAAATGTATTTGAATCAACTAAAGGATTGCTTACACCAAACCTTAAAAGATGTCCGCACTTAGGTTGTGCTCTCAAATGGATTCCCTATGAGCATACATGGGATTGTCCATACCACGGCTCCCGTTTTACGGAAAACGGGGCAGTTATCGACAATCCCACAACGGGAGATTTAAACTAAAACAAGGCTTTGCGATACCGCAAAGCCTATATTTATGCCACTATTATGTAAAGCCGTGATTATACTCCCGAATATGCTGAAAAACCACCGTCAACAGGCAATACAACGCCTGTTATAAAGCCTGCGGCATCGTTGTTGAGCAAAAACAAGACACTGCCTTCAAGCTCGTTTGCTTCGCCAAATCTGCCCATTGGCGTTGCCGCTAAAATTTTTCCTGTTCTTGCAGTTGGTGTGCCGTCCTCGTTAAACAAGAGACTTGCATTCTGCTTTGTTGAGAAAAAGCCAGGTGCGATTGCATTCACACGAATACCGACTTTAGAGAAATGCACCGCAAGCCACTGCGTGAAGTTTGACACTGCCGCCTTTGCTCCCGAATATGCCGGGATTTTTGTAAGCGGAGTAAAGGCGTTCATACTTGAAATATTAAGTATATTACAACCCTCTTTGCCTATCATTTGCTTTGCAAAAACCTGTGTGGGAATAAGCACACCGAGAAAGTTAAGGTTGAACACAAATGCCACTCCGTCACTATCTAAATCGAAGAAGCTCTTTGTATCAGCATCTATATCTCCTGTTTCAAAATACTCCTTGTCTGTTGTTGCTCTTGGGTTGTTTCCGCCTGCTCCGTTTATAAGTATGTCACAAGTGCCAAAATCCTTTTCAACCTCTGTTGCAACCTGAGAGCATAAATCTTTATCAAGCACATTGCATTTATATGCCTTTGCAACACCGCCCTCAGCTGTGATTTCTTCAGCATACTGCTGTGCCACCTCAAAATTCAGGTCAAGAAGTGCCACTTTTGCTCCTGCTCTTGCAAGAGTTTTAGCAAATGCAGAGCAAAGAACTCCGCCTGCGCCTGTTATAACTGCGGTCTTTCCGTTTAAATCAGTATTTAATACATTCTTTTGCATAACTGTTACTCCTCTCTTGCCTTTTGGCAAGCCTCAAATAATCCATTTATATATGCCGCACCTAACGCTCTGTCATACAAGCCATAGCCGGGTTTACCCGTTTCGCCCCAAATCATTCTGCCGTGGTCAGGGCGTACATATCCGTCAAAGCCTGTATCTGTAAGTGCTTTTACAATACGATACATATCCATAGAGCCGTTCTTTGAAAGATGTCCGCATTCCTCAAAGCTTCCGTCACCAAGGAGTTTTACCTGACGAATGTGCATAAACGCAATTCTGTCCATTGCACTGTATTTTCTTACAAGCTTAGGTACATCATTAAACGCACCGCTTCCCAAGGAGCCTGTACAAAGACACAGGCTGTTTGCAGGACTGTCAATAATAGCCAACATTCTGTCTATATTTTCCTCGTTTGTAATAATTCTGGGTAATCCGAATATAGGATATGGCGGATCATCAGGGTGGATTGCCATTCTGACTCCGCATTTTTCGGCTGTGGGTATGACCTTTTCCAAAAATTTTTTGAGGTTTCCCCAAAGTCCTTCCTCACCGAGCTCGGAATACGCATTTATCAAATCTCTTACCTCGTCTTGTGTGTAGCTTGCATCCCAACCGGGCAGCTTAATATCCTCTTTTAAAGGATCAAGATTTTTTAGCTGATCCATATACATAACAAGGGAGGTTGAACCATCGGGAGCTTTTTTGTCAAGCTGTGTTCTTGTCCAGTCAAAAACAGGCATAAAATTATATGTAATACATTTTATACCATATTCGGCACAACGCTCAATATTTTGACAGTAAATATCTATCAGCTCATCTTTATCATCTCTGCCAAGCTTTATATTTTCGTGAACGGGAATAGACTCTACCACGTCGAATACAAGCCCGTTTTCCTCGCACTGTTTTTTTATTTTTTCGATGCTCTCTTTTGGCCACAGTTTTCCCGGTTTTACATCGTAAACAGCACTTACTACGGAGTGCATATTCGGTATCTGGCTTATGTATTGCAAAGATACAGGATCACTTTCGCCGTACCATCTAAAAGACATTTTCATATCAATTACCTCATACTTTAAAATTTAAAATAGTTCTTTGCATTATCATAGCAAATTCCCTCTATAATTTGCTTCAATGCTTCCTCATTATTCGGATATTCCCCTTTTTCAACCCAGCCACCAATAAGATTACAGAGTATGCGTCTGAAATATTCATGTCTTGGGTATGACACAAAGCTACGGCTATCTGTGAGCATACCTACAAACCTGCCAAGCAGGCCAAGATTTGCAAGTGCCTGCATCTGTGATTCCATACCATCACGATTATCGTTAAACCACCAACCTGAACCGAATTGAATTTTCCCCGGTACAGGTGCTTTTTGGAAATTGCCCAGCATTGCGCCTAACACATAATTATCCTTAGGATTTAATGTATAAAGTATAGTCTTTGGGAGCATATCCTTCTTCTCAAGCTCATTTAATATTTTAGATACGCCCTCGGCAATCTCAAAATCATTTATTGAGTCAAAGCCTGTGTCTGCACCGAGTTGGTTAAACATTCTCGTATTATTGTTACGCATTGCGCCAATATGAAGCTGCATTGTCCAGCCACGCTTTGCGTATTCTTTACCTAAGAATATTATTTTCTCTATTGTGTCGTCGTCCATTTTGTCTATTGAATGGTCAGACAGCTTACAGCCGTTTTCTGCAAAGTAGTCCATTCTGTCTGTTATATCATTCTTTATATCTCCGTTTATATCAGGACGGAATGTAGGCAGTATCTTTGTACTAAAGTCTTTTAATTCTTTATGATACCTTAAATCATCATACGGATTATCGGTAGTACAGATTGTCTCTACATTCGACATTCTAATTAGACCTTGTGCGGAATATTCCGGCTT
>CAKSGP010000080.1 GCA_934454745.1 uncultured Clostridia bacterium | reverse complement strand
ATACAATAATTATTAAAAAATCGGTTGATGAGGAGATCTCACCTGAATCACAAAAGAAACCTATTGAGGAAGTATCACGTATAATGACAAGCGACGCGGCATTGTCGGATTTATGCGCAATCGCTCAAGAAATGTTGGGTAAAACCCTTGCTAACAATGACCTTGAAACGTTATATTGGTTCTATGACCAGTTAGGATTTTCGCCCGAGGTTATAACTATGCTTTTAGAATACTGCGTTTCTATGAACAAGCGTAATATGAAATATATTGAAAAAGTTGCAATAACCTGGCACGAAAACAATATCACTACAATGGACGAGGCCCAGGCATATATAACAGGTGCTGCAAAGAATGACGAGTTTGTTTCATCATTAAGAAAGCTTTTCGGAATAAGCGACAGAAATCTTTCAAAAACTGAAAATCTGTACCTGAAATCCTGGCGTGATGAGCTTAATATGAGCGCGGATATGGTAGGACTTGCTTATGAATATTGCATTATAGCAACAGGCAAGCTGTCGTTCCCTTATATTAATACGATTTTAAAGCGTTGGGCAGAGAAGGGGATTAAGACAATACCCGAAGCCGAAAAGGATCACGAACAGTATAAGCAGACTGCATCATCAGAGGGACACGAAATGTCAGAAACTGACGATATATCAGAGCTTGAAAAAAAGTTTATGAGCGATTATGAGAACTGATAGGATTTACTGCTATTAAAAGAGAGGCTGTATATATGTATGATATTATAATAATCGGTGGCGGTGCTGCCGGTATGAGTGCGGCAATATACGCTATGCGAGGCGGAATGAAAACACTTGTACTTGAAAAGATTTCAACGGGCGGTCAGGCATCAAAGACTTATGAAATTGACAACTATCCAGGGTTCTCCGACTCCCCGTCAGGTCCCGAGCTTATGGATAAGTTTAAAGACCACGCGCTAAAGCTTGGTGTAGAGATTCGCACTGAGGCAGTACGCGAAATTATAGATATAGACAAAGATATAAAAACCGTAAAAACACGGCGTGGGGAGTATCCGACACGGACAATTATTTTTGCAACGGGAGCTTCGCCGAGAAAGCTTGGTGTGCCCGGGGAAGCAGAACTTACAGGTGCAGGAGTCAGCTACTGTGCAACCTGCGATGGTGCATTCTTTAAGGGACTTGACACCGTTGTAATAGGCGGCGGAAATACGGCTATGGAGGATGCGTTATATCTTGCAAGATTTTCATCGCACGTATTTATAATGAATCGTTCAAAGAATTTTAAAGCATCGAAAATTCTTTTAGATAAGGTTAAGAGAGAGCCGAAAATAACAATTTATACAGATATGATTTCCGAAGGCTTTGCAGGCGAAGGCAAGCTTGAAAAAGTTCTTGCAAAAAACATTGAAACAGGTGAGATGGGATATATTAACACATCAGGCGTTATTATTGCAATCGGTATCACTCCAGAAACTGCTCTTGCGGAAAAATATCAGATTGAGCTGTGCGAGAGAGGCTTTATAAAAACAGATATGTATCTTGCTACCAATATTAAAGGTGTTTATGCCGCAGGCGACTGCCGTGTGTCACCCCTAAGGCAGGTGGTTACAGCGGCAGCAGACGGTGCAGTTGCGGCAACAAGTGCAATAAACTATATTTTACAAGGTTAAAGGGAGCTAATATATGAAGCTGATTAAAAACGCACATATCCTAACGGGTACCGGAGAAGAATTTGAGAACGGTCAGATTGCCTTTGATGATAAAATAAGATATATCGGCACAGATTTTCAGGGTTCTGCCGATGAGGTTATTGACGGTTGCGGTCTTGTCGTAACACCGGGACTGATTGACGCTCACTGCCACTTGGGACTTTTCGGTGACTCTCTCGGTTTTGAGGGTGCTGATGCAAACGAGGACAGTGATCCCATAACTCCACAGCTGCGCGCTGTTGACGGTATTAACCCACAGGACAGAGGCTTTTCCGATGCAACAAAAGCGGGTGTTACAACAGTTGTTACGGGACCCGGAAGTGCAAATCCCATAGGCGGTCAATTTGCCGCAATTAAAACTTATGGTGTGTGCGTTGACGATATGATTATAAAATCACCCTGTGCTATGAAAATGGCATTAGGGGAAAATCCGAAAACGGTCTATAACGACAAAAATCAGGCTCCATTGACTCGTATGGGCACAATTGCACTTATTCGCGAAATGCTTTTTAAGGCTGTTAATTACCGTGATGACCTTAACGAATACAAAAAGAATCCTGAGGAAAATGACAAGCCTGAATTTGATATTAAGCTTGCGGCTTTACTGCCTGTTATAAACAAAGAAATTCCTGTAAAATTTCACGCACACCGTGCAGATGATATATGCTCTGCAATACGGATTGCAAAGGAATTTGAATTAAAATATACAATTGAACATTGCTCTGACGGCGACGTTATTGCAGAGGTTTTAAAGCGTGAGGAGGTATCAGTAAATCTTGGTCCTACACTTACGGACAGAAGTAAGCCCGAGCTTAAAAACCTTTCATTTGACACATATAAGCATCTTTCGGATCTGGGACTTGATGTTTCTATTATTACCGACCATCCCGAAATCACAATAGATAATCTTCCGCTTTGTGCCGCACTTGCTGTATCACATGGTATGGACGAGAAAAAAGCATTGTCGGCGATTACCTACAATGCCGCAAAAAACTGCGGTATTGATGACCGAGTGGGATCCCTTGAGGTCGGTAAAGATGCAGATATTGCCGTTTTTACGGATTTGCCCACAAGGTTTAATTCAAAATGTGTTATGACATTTATTGACGGCAAACAGGTCAGGAGGGACATATAATGACAGTTACTGAAAAGAAATCTCATTTTAGCCTATGGAAAATGTTCCGGGCTATTATGGTAATAGGAATCATTATAATTGCTGTATTGGGATTTAACGTTGTAAAGGATATGAAACATATTGATATTTCCGAGGATGTTACCCTCCAAATCCCCGAAGGCTCTGGCTCCTCCGTTGTTGCAGATATACTCTATAATAACGGAATAATTAAATATCCGTCGTTTTTTAAGCTTTCCTCAAAGCTCGGAGGTTTTGACGGGAAGTATAAGCCCGGAACAATAACTCTGCGTTTGGATATGAGCTATAATGACATTTTAAATACTCTTGTAGTGTCGGAGCGAAATACAGTAAAGGTGGTTATCCCTGAGGGATATAATTTAAAACAGATTTCAGAAACCCTTGCCAATGCAGGAATTTGTACAGAGGACGAGTTTAACAGGGCACTTGATGTATCTCTTTATGATTATAAGTTCCTTAAGGATTTGCCCAAACGTCAGAACAAGCTTGAGGGATATTTGTTCCCTGCAACTTATGAGTTTGTACCCGGCACTCCTGCACAGCAGATAGTTAATACTATGCTTGAAAGCTTTGACAGAATGTTCACAGATGAATACTACAAAAGAGCAGAATCTGTAAATCTTACGGTTGACGAGGTTGTTACAATGGCATCAATCGTCGAGCGTGAAACCAACGCAGAGGGTGAGCGTGCAAAGGTTGCAGGTGTTTTCTATAACAGACTTAATTCCGGTATGAAGCTTGAATCCTGTGCTACCGTTCAGTATATACTCGGTACAAATAAACCGGTGCTTTCCGTTTCTGATACTCAAATAGACTCACCCTATAATACATACAAGTATCAGGGGTTACCCATAGGACCTATTGCAAGCCCGGGTGCTGACTGCATAAAAGCTGCACTGTATCCGGAGAAAACCGACGCTTTGTATTTCTTATTAGGAACTGATGGCGAGCATATTTTCTCCAAAACCTATGAGGAACACAAAAAAGCTATGGAGGATAACGGACTTTAAGCTATGGACTACGATTTATCTGCGATTGTTACGCCTTTTGTAACAGATTATATACGACAAAAAACAATCCATAATAATGAATTGCTTACTGAGCTTGAGGAATACGCAAGTGAAAATAAAGTACCGATAGCCGAGCCTGAAACGGCACGACTCATTTCCGTTTTAACAAAGCTTGTACGTCCGAAAAAAATACTTGAGGTAGGTACAGCAATAGGATATAGCTCAATTATTATGTCGGAGGGACTTGGGGAGAACGGAACAATAACTACCGTTGAATATGATCCCGACACGGTGAAAATTGCACGAAAAAACATAGAGCGTGCAGGGCTTAGAGATAAGATAACAGTAGTTGAGGGAGATGCAAAGGACTATCTTTCATATCTTGAAGATGACGAAAGCTTTGATATGATTTTTCTTGACGGTCCCAAGGCTCATTATCTGTTTATGCTTGATGATGCGGTCAGGCTGTTAAAAAAAGGCGGATTGCTTGTTTCGGATAACATTCTTTTCAAGGGTATGACTGCTGATGACGGGCATTTCGCACGCCGAAAGGTTACTATAATATCAAGGCTGCGTGAGTATATAGATACGCTTATAGCTCATCCTCAACTTGAAACATCTATTCTTTCACAGGGTGATGGTGTGACCCTCTCTGTCAAGACAATATCGGACAGGGAAAGGTTTGGAGGTTAAATAAATGCAGGCGATACATTCAACTTGGTCAAAGCCTCGTATAGATGGTTGCAGTTGTTTTTTGATTGAGGATTTTGATATTTTAACAACTGTGCTTTCTGCCCTGAAATGGCGTGAGAAAAACGGCAGAATCTCAATGATTACCGACAGTACGGGATTTGAGTTTTACAAATCAAGAAATCTTTTGGGTTTATGGGATAATGTGTCCCGAGAGTTTGATGATATACCCGATTATGTTGATCCGAAAAAGTTCTGGGCATCAGGTAAGCTTTTTGCTTTAAAAAACCAAGATGTTCCCGTTGCTGTGATTGATACGGATTTTATTGTATGGGATATGCTTGCCTTTGACAAACTGAAGGATATAACGGTAATCCACCGTGAGGAGCTTTATTCGGATATTTATCCTGAACCTTCTTATTTTAATATGAGGCGAGGCTACGTATTTAATCCGAATTTTAATTGGTGCATAAACCCTGTAAACACAGCTTTTTACGTTATAAAAAATCAAGCACTTAAAGATCTCTATTTAAATGAAGCAATGGAGTTTATAAAAAATTCTGCCGATGGTGATAATTTAACTTATATGGTGTTTGCAGAGCAGAGACTTTTGCCTATGTGTGCCGAAATTCTCGGGATTAAGATTGATGAATTTTCAGATCTTGAAAGGCTGTTTTCTGACGGGGATCGATATTTTACCCATACCTGGGGTATGAAACAGCAGATGCGTGATAATCCCAAGTTACGCCGTGATTTCTGTTTGCGTTGTGCAAGACGGATTAAATCGGATTTCCCTGAATTTATCCCCATTCTTTCAGAGGTTAGCGAAATAAAAGATTATTTTGCTTGATCTTAGGTAAAATATATGGTATAATCAATATTGAGTAAGCTGGGCAATCGCGTACAGTGATGTATGAGGAAAGTCCGGGCTCCATAGGGCAGGATGCCTGCTAACGGCAGGTGGAGGCGACTCTAAGGATAGTGCAACAGAAAATAAACGCCGTTTTACGGTAAGTGTGGAAATGTGAGGTAAGAGCTCACACGGGATTTGGGTAACCACGTCCCGGTGTAAACCCCATCCGGAGCAACTTTGGGAATGTTAAGGCTGCCCGCCGTTTTCCCTCGTAAGGCTTGATTGTGTTCGGTGACGAACACACCAGATAGATGATTGTCCACGACAGAACCCGGCTTATAGGCTTGCTCATTAATTTTGAATTATACTACAATAAAGGGACTGATTTATCAGTCCCTTTATTGTAGTATTTCTTTTACCATTATCACCGCACCCGTAAACATAGAACCCAAACATAAAACGAATACACTAATTCCACCTGCTATTGTGTCGTTTTTTATTGCGTATATCCCGTATGCTATTGTTCGTATTACGGAAATTATTATAATTATAAAAAACACGATATTAATTGTCATTTATATGTCCCCTTTAGTAATAATAGGTCATTCCCGTACGCTTTATATCAAGGTCGGAGGTAACAGAAAATCTCCAATCCTTTGGGTTAAAATCTTTAACATAGTCGTTATAGGTTTTGTTTGAAAGAAAATACCATTTTAACTTTCCGCGTATTCCTAATAAATCCGAGCCTAATTCTTCGTATATTCGATTTAAAAATTCCTCTGATGCTTTATTTATCATATCTGCCGATTTAATATCAAGGTCTTTGCTGTTCTGGTGCTTTTTCGGAACTGACAAAAGCTCTCCTTCAAGCTTTAAGGCTATATCAACGGTTTTAGTGTCCCGATGTATTGTTATTTTCGGAAATCTTTTTTCTTCAAGGCTCATTGTTATGGGAATGTTAGGATCATCGCCATCATAAAATGAAACCTTACTGTTTTTTATATTGCACATTAAAATATTATAAATATTAGCATCATTGCTATCAAGCTTTTTGATAAATCTGTCCCCAGAAAACACTGCAAGTCCCATCGTTTCGCTTTTATTTCTTATTTCCACACCTGCCTCGCCGGGGAGATATTTTTTTGTTCCGCTTTGAAATCCGCCGTTAATTGGCTCTGCATCCTTGTTTTTTTCATTCTCCGACGGTTCCTGTTCTTTAGTGTCCCCGCCGCCTCCTGAGCCTGCATCTGTTCCGCCTCCCTCCTCCTTTATGCCGGCAACACCTGCAAGTGGCAGCGCACAATCGCTATCCCCTGATCTGTATGCCATATAAAATTGACCTGCATCATTTTGAGGAACAGGTCCGCCTTTTTTATTTTCATACGTCAGCTGATAATATTTAACAGGATTTAGCTCAATGACAGGCTTTACTCCTTCAAGATATTCTTTT
>CAKSGP010000079.1 GCA_934454745.1 uncultured Clostridia bacterium | reverse complement strand
GCAGACTTCTTGCAGGCGGCGGTGTTTGCGGTGCAATATTTTCGGCGGCGGGAGCGGAGGAACTGCAAAAGGAATGTAACAAAATTGGATATTGCGGAATCGGGGAAGCGGTTATTACTAAGGGGTATAAGCTCAAAGCAAAATACATAATACATACGGTAGGACCGATTTACGGACAAGATCCGAAAAATGAAGAAAATCAGCTATACTCATGTTATAAGAGTTCTTTAGAATTAGCAAAGAAGGAAAGATTAAATTCAATTGCATTTCCTGTAATATCATCGGGAATATACGGTTATCCAAAAGCTGAAGCAATTAAGATAGCAACAAGAGCGATAAAGGACTTTCTCAAAGATAACGATATGGAAGTCTGTCTTGTGGTATATGATAAGAAAGCATTTCAAATAAGTGAAAAGCTTTTCAACGATGTACAAAGTTTCATTGATGAAAGGCTTGTAAAGACTGAAGAACGCAGACGAATTGCAGAGGATGGTGCAATAAGAGAATCATATAATTTATATGCATCGCAAAGGGCAATGAGTGAAGAGTGCCTTGAGGAATATCAAAGTGCTAAACCGATGATGCCATCGGCAACTGTTGTAGGTAGTATGGCATCAATAAAAGAAAAGAAATCGCTGGAAGATTTGATGAATATAAACGTTGAAACCTTTTCTGAAATGCTCCTGCGTATGATAGACGAGAAAGGAATGACCGATGTTGAGGTATACAAGAGAGCAAACATAGACAGAAAACTATTCTCGAAAATCCGCAAGAAGGATTATACTCCGAAGAAAGTTACCGTTGTTGCATTGATAATAGCATTAAAACTTAATATGAAAGAGGCAAGAGAGTTGCTTGGCAGAGCCGGATTTGCATTCACCCAGATCAGTAAATTTGATATAATTATTGAGTATTTTATTGAGCAAGGAAAATATGATATATTTGAAATCAACGAAACCTTGTTTGCGTTTGAGCAACAACTGTTAGGAGCATAAAGAAAATTGAATTTGTAATAATATACAATATGGAGGATGAAAGATATGTATAAAAATATTGAAAAACAGACGGCACTTAAGCTAAAGGAATTGGTTGAGTATCAGCCGGGGCAGGTTGTAAGCAAAACCCTTGTGCAGAACGACAGCGTTAGTATGACGATTTTTTCATTTGATAAGGGCGAAGAAATCTCAACGCACGCCGCAGGCGGTGATGCGATGGTTACGGTCTTAGAGGGAACAGGACGCTTTACGGTTGGCGGCGAGGTATTTATATTAAGCGAAGGTGACACTCTGATTATGCCAAAGGATATTCCTCATGCGGTATTCGGTGAGGAGCGATTTAAAATGCAGCTGACAGTTTCATTTTAAAATCAATATGTCGCATTAAAAGCGACCATGCCTTCGTTTGAAGATGTTAAAATAAATACATCAAATCAAACGGAGGTATTTTGTTATGGCAAACAAAAATTTAACTGAAATGGTGTTTATCCTGGACAGAAGCGGTTCAATGAGTGGACTTGAATCAGACACAATCGGTGGATACAACAGCTTGCTCGAAAAACAGAGAAAAGAAGTCGGTGATGCTGCTGTTACAACTGTATTATTTGATGATCAGTACGAAATGGTTCACGACCATGCGGCAATCGGCAAGGTAAAAGACATCACCAACAAGGAATACTTTGCAAGAGGAATGACAGGGCTTCTCGATGCAATCGGTAAAACAATAAATCATGTAGGTAACAGACACAAGAATGCACTTGACAGCGAAGTTCCTGGTAAAACGATGGTTGTAATTATTACAGATGGTTTTGAGAATGCAAGCCGAGAATTCACTCTTCCGCAAGTTAAGCAAATGATAGAGAGGCAAAAAGCGGAGTTCGGTTGGGAGTTCTTGTTCTTAGGTGCAAACATTGATGCGGTTTCAACTGCTGCCGGTTTTGGAATTTCTGCTGATAGAGCCGTTACATACAAGGCAGATTCGGTGGGAACAAGAATGAATTTTGACGCAGTATCAGAGGTGGTTGGTTGCGTAAGACAATGTGCTCCAATCGCAAATAATTGGAAGGAAAATATAGAAAGACACAGAGATAAAAAGAGAAAATAATACATAATAAGGCGGTTTGCGTTTTGCAAATCGCCTTAATTTAGCACTTGCTAAATTTAATGTTGCTTTTTCTAAATGAATTTTACAGAAACTATTGTAAAATATGTCGGAAAGTGATATAATATAAATTGATACAAATTGTCGTATTATAATTTTGAAGAGGTGACTTAAATGGCAGTATCATACAAGAAACTTTGGAAGCTTTTAATTGACAAAGATATGATGAAAAAAGATCTTGCGGAAAAAGCTGAAATAAGCACCTTTACTATTTCGAAAATGAGTAAAGGTGAAAGTGTTACTACAGACACATTGGTCAAGATTTGTACTGCATTAGGTTGTGCAATTGAAGACATTATGGAGATTGTAGACACAGGAGCAGACTCCAAGAACTGATGTACGGTTTTTGGTACATTGCAAATGATAAAATAATGAAAGGATAATACTATGTTTGCCACACCGTTTCATGCATACTACACAGCACGAATATTAGACGGCTTATCAGATGAAGATAAGTTTATACCGGCATTTGCATCATCAGATATAAAAGTGTATCCGTATCAGGTGAGTGCGGCTATGTTTGCGGTTCGTTCTCCGTATAACAAGGGTGTAGTTTTGATGGATGAAAGCGGACTTGGCAAATCTACTGAAGCAATGCTTGTGGTAACACAAAAATGGTATGAGGGCAAAACAAGGATTCTCATTGTTGTACCCAATAGCGACTTGCTTGTTCAATGGGAAAAGCTTATTGAAAATAAGTACAGCATACCATATATCACAATCGCATCAGCAAAACAGTTAGAAACGGCAGAGGGTACATTTAATCATGATGCTGTGGTTCTTACAACCTTTGATTTTGCATCACAGTATAGCAGTATATTAAGTGAAACCATATGGGATGTTACCGTTCTTGAAGAAGCGAGTTTGCTCTCAAGCGGATATAAAGATGAAACAAGCCGTGCAGCAACATTAAAAAGAATTGCCGAAGGCTCATTTAAAGTCTTGCTTACAGGAACACCAATAGAAAAGAATATTCTTGACTTGTATGGCTTGATGTACTTTATAGATGAAACTATACTTCCAAGTGAACAGGAATATATGGCAAAGTATTTCAGAAAGCCTGAGAATTATCCGGAGCTTGCAAAGTTAGTTGGCAAATATTGTTTCAGAACATTGAGAAAACAGGCGAAAAGATCTGCCTTTATCCCTGAAAGAATAGTAATCACTTGCGAATTTGAGCAATCACCGGAAGAACAAAAGCTATATGATTTAATACAGAATTATATTGACAAACCGAGCAAAATCGCTTTTCCCGAAATGGAAAAATACGATTTGGCTTTAATGCTCTTTGGAGCGATGGGATCATCTACTCAGGCGATTATAAAATCAATCGAGGGCATAATAAAAAGATTAGAGAAAATATCAGGTGCTGAGGAGGAATTAAAAGAGTTTACCGAGATGCTACTTGCGGCACATTTAATAAAAACAGATAAAAAACTGAAACAGCTGACCGAATGTATTGAAGAACTATTTAAACTTCTTAAAAAGGCAGGAGCAAACAGAAAAGCGGTTATATTTACAGAAAGCCGTGAAACTCAAGGCTATTTGGCAGAGCATTTGAAAGATAAATATAAACTGTCCATATATAACGGCTCTAAGGATTATCGTGAGATTGAAAGCTTTAAAACAGAAAATGAGATAATCATATCAACCGACCAAGGCAGTCGTGGCTTTAATATGGAAGAAGCGGCACTGGTTATAAACTATGATTTGTTATATAACACACTCAAAATGGAGCAACGAATAGACCGTTGCCACAGACTTAATCAGCAAAATGATGTAATAGTGCTGAACTTCTTAAATAAAAGCAATATGGCAGATGTCAGAAAGCTTGAACTTGTTAATAAAAGAATGTTAGTTGCAGACGGCGTATTCGGAATGTCGGATAATATTTTGGGCGGTTTTACAGATAACCTCAAAAAGACGCTAAAAAAAATAACTGTACGGACACAAGCACAGATTAAGGCTGATTATAATAAAACACTTGAATATTATGAGGACGATAACAGACAACAAGTAGAGTCTGCTGAAGAAATACTGTTCACAACATTTACAAAAGAGCTTGCAGACAAAGTAAAAATCACACCTGAGTATGTTGATTTGCGTGCTGAACAGGTAAATAACGACCTGTGGCAGCTTGTGAAATACTTTTTTGATAACTACAATGAGAATAATGACGATTGCAGATTTGTGATTAACGAGGAAAAGAGAACTGTTACCGCAACCAATTATTCCGAATTGCCGTATCTGTTCTATTATTGGACAGGCGGGCAGAATAGAAGATATAGGGCATTAAAAGAGTTTAAGAAAATAACTTTGCTAAGTCCTATTGCAAGAGGTATTATTCATGAAATGGAATGTACTGATGAAGGCAAACTAACAGTTGACGGCGATATAGAGCCTTGCAAAATTGCACTGTATACCATAGATATATTAGCCGGACGAAAACGGACAGGGCAGGTATACACACTTCTTTGCGGAATAACTAATGACGGCAAAGCACTCACAAATGATGAATGTTTAAAAATTTTGGAAATGCATGTTGTAAGCTATGAAGAATACGGAAAAAGGCTTGAAGCATGGCTCAAATCAAGCAACAAGTCCCAGATGGATAACCTGATACCTCTTGATGAGCTTATTAAAAAAAGTGTAGAAGATACATCATCTGCACAGGCGGAAGAAATAGAGAGAATAAAGCAAAGAGCGACAGTTAATAAGAACTCATTAGACCATGAGCTTGTTGACTTAAAATCAGAGCTTGCAAAATTGGAAAAACAGCTTGAAGGCTCAACTGCAAATCGTCTGGAAAGGCTAAAATTAGAGAGAAAATTGGGCGAGGCAAAACAAAAGCTGATGGCAAAAGAAGAAAGCATCTACTTTGATGCAATGCGGATTGATATTGCTTGTGAGGAAAATATTAAAAAATTCCTCGAGGATGAAAAAATAACAGCGAGAATGCAAAGACATTTTGAGATTGAGATTACAGGAAAGGGTGTGTAGATATGGATAGAGATCCTTTTGAGGAATATATAAAACAGTGTGAGCCGGACAAGCAATATAAGGGCTATGCCTGGAGTACAGCTATCGGCTTGCAGAAGGTGGACGGATTAGAACCGTCAGAATATCTGATTAAAACTGCTATAGAGAACATAGAGGGCAACATCTCTATGGAAGAAGCCAAAAAGCGTATTGACAGTTATTATGAATCCAAGCCAAACAGAGACGAGGAGCAAAGAACAGAAGAAGCCGACAAGGTGTCAAACAGAATAGCTGATATTTTGTTGGAGAAATCATTCTCTTTTTCACCAAGTGAATATATTGGGATTCATAAAAAACTGTTTTTCGGAATTTATAAACATGCAGGTAAAATCCGGGATTATAACATTACTAAAAAAGAATGGGTACTTGACGGTGCGACTGTTTTATACGGTAATGCTGCGGAACTGCGCGAAACTTTGGAATATGATTTTGCGGAGGAAAAGAAGTTTAGTTATAAAGGTCTCACAACGGACGAAATAATTCAGCATCTTGCGTTTTTTATATCAAGATTATGGCAAATTCATATTTTTGGTGAGGGTAACACCAGGACAACAGCGGTTTTCTTTATAAAATATCTTCGTTCGTTGGGATATGATGCAACAAATGACATTTTTGCTGAAAATGCGTGGTATTTTAGAAACGCACTTGTCAGAGCAAATTATAATGATTTGAAAAATAACATTCACGAAACGACGGTGTATTTGGAAAAGTTTATTCGAAATCTGCTTTTGGGAGAAACGAATGAACTTAAAAACCGATATTTGCATATTAACAGTTTTATAGCAGAAAATGACGGAGTAAAGGAAAAAAATGTCGGGGTAAATGTCGGAGTAAATGAAGAAATTGTCGGTGTAAAACTTAATAAAACACAAACGAAGATTGTAGAGATGATTGGGAATAATCAGAATTGTACCATCGAAGAAATGGCAAAAGCAGTCGGAGTTGAAACAAGAACAATTGAGCGAAACATAAAAACATTAAAAGAAAAAAATGTTATTGAAAAGTACAAATTTGAGTGGAAAGGCAAAATGGAGTCGTTAAAGCTTGCACAAAAGCGTTCGACAGGAACGCTTCGTCCGTGCAAGGAAGAAAGCGTTAATTTTGATGACACGCATAACATCTATATAGAGGGCGACAATCTTGAAGTGTTAAAACTTTTGCAGACTGCGTACTATAACAAAATTAAAATGATTTACATAGATCCTCCGTATAACACAGGCAATGACTTTGTATATGAGGACGATTTTGCCGATCCTATGGCAAGGTATAAAGAGGTAACACAGCAGACAACAAAGTCCAATTCCGAAACAATGGGCAGATACCACACCAATTGGCTCAATATGATGTATCCGAGATTGAGATTGGCAAGTAACCTGCTTGCCGATGATGGTGCAATTTTTATAAGTATAGATGAAAATGAAATTGCAAATTTAAAAAAGCTATGTGATGAAATTTTTGGAGAAGAAAACTGTGTGGGATGTATTGCAAATAGCAATAATCCTAAAGGTAGGTCGGACGATAAATATATAGCAACTGCACATGAATATATTCTCATATATGCTAAACACCTTGATAATCTTGAGTGGTATGGATTTGAGCCTGGTGAAGAAATCATAAAAAGATATAATAAGACAGATTCCAACGGAAAAAAATACCGTGAAATTGATTTGAGAAAAACAGGTGAAAATGATTTAAGAGAAGATAGACCTAATTTATTC
>CAKSGP010000078.1 GCA_934454745.1 uncultured Clostridia bacterium | reverse complement strand
TTAAAATTTATGCAACATTTTCATGTCCCAAATCTTATTACTATTGAAAACGCAAAATTGCGTAATATAATAAAGGAGAAAAATCAAATGAACAAGAAAATAATTTCATTAGTAATCGGTGCAACAATGCTTGCATCATCAGTGCCGGCAATGGCAACAACAGAAGGTATAATCCAGGGCGATATTTTGCTTACATCAATCGAGGAAACAGTTGAGCTTAACACATACACGGGTGTTGTAACATCAATTGAGGGAAGTCGTGTAATAGTATCAATCGAGGGAGCAGAGTATGCGTTTATCCTTGCAGAGGGCGTAGAGCTTGGTGACATTACAGTTGGAAACGCAGTAGAAATCAAGTCAGCATCATCTCTTATGACTAAAGACATTAAGGAAGCAGCAGCAATTACAAAGCTTACAGCAGTTCCTGTAATTGCATCTAATAACTACAACTCATACAGAGGCATTGTAAAATCAGTTGATGAGGGTGCAGTAAGCGTTGAAATCGACGGTATAGAAGTTAGCTTTGTTACTTCAAAGGATACACTTGTAGTATCAGCAGACGAAGAGGTAACAGAGGTTGAGCTTAAAGAAGGCGACAGTGTAGTAGTTGTATCAACGTCACTTCTTTTAACAAAAGATATTAAGTTTGCCGAAGCAATTGTAGCAGTAGACGCAGATGCAGCACAGTCAATATTTATGGATAAATTTGATGTAGTTGAGGGCAGACTAATCAGCGCAGACGGAAATCTTGTACTTAATGTTGAGGATGTGACAGAGTACGCAGGCAAGAAGCTTCTTGTGTTCTACTCAATGCAGACAATGAGTATTCCGCCTCAGACAGCACCTGACCGTGTAATTGTAATGGCTGATGATTCAGTTTCAGTATCATTCAACGTAGGCAGCAGTATAATCAACATTAACGGAAACGAAGTTGAGGTTGAAAAGCCGTATGTTGTTGGAACAGGAGTAACATTAGTTCCCATCCGTGTAATATCAGAAGCTTTCGGTGCAAAGGTTGACTGGAACGGCGAAACGAAAACAGTTAAAGTAGCTTGCAACGACATTACAATCGAAATAGCTATCGGTTCGAAGACAGCAACCGTGAATGGTGAGGAGAAAGAGCTTGAGGAAACTCCGGAGCTTACAGAGAATGGTTTTACAATGATTCCCTTGAGGTTTATTTCAGAGAATTTAGGTGCTGAGGTTGGTTACGATGATGCAACTCAGGCAATTACAGTTTGTAAATAATTATTATTGACAAAAATTGTATAAAGTGGTATACTTGTTAAAATTGCTAAATAATATAATATAAGCAACTCTACAAAGTGTACCAACCCAAAACAGAAAAAATTCTCTTGGCGTCGGTAACACGGCACGGGAGGATTTTTTTATGGAAAAGAAAGAAGCAAACAGAGTTTCAATAATAACGATAATTATCAATTTAGTGTTATCTCTTATTAAATTTATAGTAGGAATAATGGGTAAGTCCCAGGCATTGGTATCAGACGCAGTTCATTCTGCATCAGATGTTGTTTCAACAGTTGCAGTAATGTTTGGCATAAATCTTTCGTCAAAGCAGTCTGACAGCTCTCATCCTTATGGTCATGAGAGGATAGAATGTATTTTTTCGATTATTCTTGCTATAATGTTATTTATGACGGGTGCGGGAATAGGAATTACGGCTGTTAAAACAATAATAAGCGGTGCAGAAATAGAAATACCCAGCAGATTTGCGTTAGTTGCGGCGATTTTATCCATTGGTGTTAAGGAATGGATGTATCATTATACAAAGCACACGGCAGAAAAAATCAATTCATCCTCAATGCTTGCCGATGCATGGCATCATCGTTCCGATGCACTGTCATCTGTTGGTTCTCTTATAGGTATTGGCGGTGCGATTATTGGGTTCCCCCTATGTGAGCCTATTGCAAGTATCATAATATGTATCTTTATCGGAAAAGCAGCGATTGATATATTTATGGATGCCGTGAACAGACTTGTTGACCGTTCCTGTACAGAGGAGGAAAAAGAGGAAATACGTAAATGTGTTATGGATTGATATGCTTATGACACGTCGATTTGGCTCGAAAATCTATGTTGATTTGGAAATTGCCGAGAACGGTGATATAACATTGCTCGAGGCACACCATATTGCCGAACTTGTTCACGATAACATAGAGGAAAAAATTCCACAGGTTAAGCATTGTATGATACACGTAAACCCAATTACGGACGATGTATAAAAATAGCACAGACCACACAAAAAAAGAATTTTCAATTTTTCAATTGAAAATTCTTTTTTATTTGTTTTATGTTACGAAACAAAAACCGCCTGTGGCATACACGCGTAAGCCACAGGTTACCCTTGCAGCCTTGCTACTCGGCAGTTTTTGTCCGTTCTGCATCTATTTTTATAGCACCTATTGTACTATTTAATTTTATTTGCAACTATTGCAATTTTGCGGTTGTTGTGGTATTATTGAAGTATAAATAAGACAAGTATAAATAAGACAATTTGGTAACAGAAAGGAAAATAAAAATGGCAAAATTATGGGGCGGACGATTTAGAAAATCCACCGATAAAAAGGTTGATGATTTCAATTCGTCAATTCGTTTTGATAAAAGAATGTACAAGCAGGATATAAAGGGCTCAATTGCCCATGCAACAATGCTTGGCAATCAGGGAATTATCCCGAAAGAGGATTCAGAAAAGATTGTAAGAGAGCTAAAAAACATCCTCGCTGACATTGAAAACGGCAAGGTTGAGTTTTTAATTGATGCTGAGGATATACATATGAATATAGAAAAAATTCTTACAGACCGTATAGGTGATGCTGGAAAAAGACTCCATACCGGCAGAAGCCGTAATGATCAGGTAGCACTTGATATACGTATGTACCTTATGGACGAAACAGAGGAAATTGCCAAAATGCTTGTTCACGCAATGGAGGTATTTGTTGACCTGGCAAAGGGGCATACCGACACTATTATGCCAGGCTATACACATTTGCAGAAGGCACAACCTATTACCTTTGCACATCACGCAATGGCATATTATGAAATGTTCAAGCGTGATCTTTTAAGACTGCAGGATTGCCGTGAGCGTACAAACGTTATGCCATTAGGCTCGGGAGCACTTGCAGGTACGACATATCCACTTGACCGTGAGGCGGTTGCTGATATGCTTGGATTTAACTCGATCACTATGAACTCGCTTGACGGTGTTTCAGACCGTGATTTTGTTCTTGAGCTTGCAAGCTGTCTTTCAATTATAATGATGCACATGAGCAGATTTTCCGAGGAATTGATTTTGTGGTCATCAAACGAATTTTCATTCGTTGAAATGGATGATGCCTTCTCAACAGGCTCATCTATTATGCCTCAGAAAAAGAATCCTGACGTTGCCGAGCTTATCCGCGGTAAGACCGGCAGAGTGTACGGAAATCTTATGGGACTTCTCACAATGATGAAGGGAATACCCCTTGCTTACAATAAAGATATGCAGGAGGACAAGGAACAGATTTTTGACAGTATAGACACTGTTAAACTGTGCCTGCCCGTCTTCTGCGATATGATAAGCACAATGAAGGTTAATAAAAAGAATATGTACGAGGGAGCAAAGGGCGGATTTACAAACGCAACAGATGCCGCAGACTACCTTGTTAAAAAAGGACTTCCCTTCCGCGACGCACATTCGGTTATCGGAAATATGGTATTCTACTGTGTCGAGCATAACAAGGCAATAGATGACCTTACAATGGAGGAGATGAAATCATTCTCCGATATAATTGAGGAGGATATTTATGATGCAGTTTCTATGCAGACCTGTGTAAACGACAGAAACGTTATCGGAGGCCCCGCAAAGGAAATTACACTTTGTGCAATAAAAAAAGCAGAGAAATTTTTATCGGATTTAAGATAAAAAGCTAAATATTGAAATGTAACTAAAAAAATACCAACATATGGTATCTTTAAAAAAAGTATTGAAAAATACAGGAACATATGATAGAATTATGTTATGTAACAGATGCACATATTTATGTGATAATTTTGTTAAAAGTTTAAGCTTTTTTTCAAAAAAAAGGCTTTACAAACGCTAATAAATGTTGTATAATAATAGAGGAAACAAAAATAAAACCAAATAAAACAAAAAAAGAGAGAGGGTAGAAACTATGTATAAGTCAGAGTATGAAATCAAAAAAGAATTGTGCGAAATTGGAAAACGTATTTATAACGACGGTTTCGTTGCAGCAAACGACGGTAATTTCTCCGTAAAGGTTGATGATAATACATATTATGTAACTCCCACAGGCGTTTCAAAGGGATCTATGACTCCCGATATGATCTGTAAGGTAGACGGCAACGGAAACCTTAAAGAACCAAATGGTCAGTGGAAGCCGTCATCAGAGTTTAAGATGCACTTGAAGGTTTATCAGCAGAGACCAGACGTAAATGCTGTTGTTCATGCACATCCTCCGATTGCTACATCATTTGCAATTGCAGGAATAGCTCTTGACAAACTTATAATGCCGGAGGCTATTATATTCCTTGGTGCAGTTCCAATTGCGCAGTATGGTACACCGTCAACAATGGAGATACCCGAATCACTTGAGCCGTATCTTCAGGACTACGATGCAATTCTACTTGCAAACCACGGTGCATTGTCATTTGGCTGTGATTTGAACACTGCATTCTTCAGAATGGAATCAACAGAGTTCTATGCAAAGCTACTTATGTATTCAAGACTTCTTGGAGGCGAGAAAGAAATCCCCTGCGGTGAGGTTAAAAAGCTTATAGATTTGAGAAAGCAGTTTGGCGTATCAGGTAAGCATCCCTTAGAGAAGCTTTGCCCAGGCTGTTATGAAAACGATACTTGCTCAATGTCACCTACTGAAGCAAATGAAAAGCACGGTATGGAATCTGGTGCGGCATATCATGGTTTCCAGCCACTTCCGTCACAGGTTTGTTCATCAGGCTCATGTAGCTGCGCTGACAACAACAATGATATGGAAAAGATTGTAGCAGAGGTTACAAGACGTGTACTTGAAAAGTACAATAAATAAGAAATTAGGAACAGGGGCTGAACCGTAATGAAAACGATTGACGAGTTGTTATTGCAAATTGCGAAAAATACGGGCACAGCAGCTCCTCCACCGTCTGACAAAAAGGCAGAGCCCAAATTAAAAGCGCAGGCGGTGTCGGATATAAAATCAGTTTCGCAGCTTGGGATGAAGCCGTATCTTACCCTATCTCTTGCCAAAGAGATAATCTACTGCGTAGAAAAAGGGGCAGAAAAAGAAGGCGTTAATGCTGTCATATCAATAGTAAATGATAACGGAAGACTTGTTGCCTTTGAGGCTATGGATAATTCGTTTTTAGCATCAATTTCAGCATCTCAGAATAAAGCCTATACGGCAGCATCACTTCGTATGCCTACTGATGAGGCTCTTAGAGAGTCAAGAGGCGGTGGGCTTGACGGATTGTCAAATGGTAACGGCATATTGCTTTTAGGCGGAGGTAAACCATTATTTGTCGGTGATGACCTTATAGGAGCAATAGGTGTTTCGGGCGGAACGAAAGAGCAGGATATTGAGCTTGCAAAGCTTGGTGTCTGCTATCTTAATGAAAGAATTAAGTATATGAAGGAGGACGAAAAATGATAGATGAAAATAAAGTAAGCCGTCTTGTAGAAGAAGTGCTTTTGGAAATGAATTTATCAGGTAATAAAATTCCTTCGCCTCGTAAGCAGCTTGGTGTTTTTGACACTATGGAGGAGGCTCTTGATGCTGTAAATAAAGCGTATACGCAGTTCCGTAAGTATAATAAGGAACAGCGCGAGAATATTATAAGCGAAATCAGAAAGCTTACTCATGCCGAGGCAGAAACTATGGCAAAGCTTGCCGTAGAAGATACCGGAATGGGAAATGTATATCACAAAATTTTAAAGCATCATCTTGTAGCAGATAAGACCTTAGGAACAGAGGATCTTGATACACGCGCAATGTCAGGCGACGGCGGATTAACACTTGTTGAAATGGCACCCTACGGTGTAATCGGTGCTATAACACCGTCAACAAACCCCAGCTGTACAGTAATTTGCAACAGTATATGTATGCTTGCAGGCGGAAATGCGGTAGTATTTAATCCACACCCCCATGCAAAGCGTATATCAGCGTATGCGGTTGATTTGGTAAACAGAGCAGTGCTTGCAGCAGGCGGTCCGGAAAATATAGTAGTAACAGTTGCAAATCCAACAATGGAAACATCAAAAATGATGGTTAACCATCCGTCAGTAAAAATGCTTGTTGCAACAGGCGGTCCGGGTGTTGTAAGAATGCTTCTTTCATCAGGAAAGAAAGCAATTGGAGCAGGCGCAGGAAACCCACCGGTAGTAGTTGATGAAACAGCAGATGTCAAGAAGGCGGCAAAGGATATTATAGACGGCTGTACTTTTGATAATAACCTTCCCTGTATTGCAGAAAAAGAAGTTTTTGCAGTAAGAGAAATTGCAGATGAGCTTATACATCATATGCAGAAAAACGGTGCTTATCTTTTAACACCTGCACAGACAAAGAGACTTGAGGATGTAGTTCTTGTATGGACACAGAACAAGAAAGGCGAAAAAGTCCGCACAATCAATAAGGATTGGGTAGGACGTGATGCAAAGAAAATTCTTGCTCAGATTGATATTAACGTATCTGATGATATAAGATGTATCATATGTGAAACAGAGTTTTCACAGGCTTTTGTTCAGACAGAGCTTATGATGCCGATTCTTCCGATTGTCCGTGCAAACGATTTTGATGAGGCAGTTGAAATGGCAGTCAAGGCAGAACACGGCAACCGCCATTCAGCACATCTTCATTCAAAGAATGTGGACCATATGACACAGTATGCAAAAGCAATTGAAACCACAATTTTTGTAAAGAATGCACCCAGCTATGCAGGAATAGGATTTAATGCAGAGGGCTGGACAACATTTACAATTGCAGGAC
>CAKSGP010000077.1 GCA_934454745.1 uncultured Clostridia bacterium | reverse complement strand
GTTTTCTATAAGTTCGGTGGCCGGAATACAAATTTCCAACTTTTCTCTTGTTATGTATGCAAACACTTTTAATTTGTCATCGGAATACCTGACGGAAGAAATTCTTCCCTCAAGTATTCTTCCTTTCCGGCGAGCTTCACGAAGTTCATTAAACTGTTCAAACCGAAGGTCGTTTTCGGTATATTTAGTCTTATCTTCCGCATCTACAATATCACGGAAAAATTCGGCGTTAATATCCTCTTGAACTTCTGATTGATCTGTAATTTTGTCACTGTTAAGTTCTTCAAGAAGATTATCAATATTTTCTTCTTGTTCAGTAGGCGTTACATCAAGATCGTCATTTGTTACCTCCTTGTTAGTTTGTTCATAAGACTTTATTTTTTCGTCCATGGTTTAAATCTCCTTTATCTTAAATTTTAAATTTAATCACATTAAATATAGGCTCGGTATCATTACCATTATCAGTCGAAATTTGCCCGGTTTTGTCACTTTTGCTATATGTCTGATTGCTTTCATCAGATGCAAAAGAAGCCGTTTTTGAGGCATTTATGTTCGTTTGAGAGGAAGTATTTGGATTTTCGATTTCAACAGCTTCTTCCTTTTCGGCATTCAACTCTTCCGGCGACATTATTTCAGGTATGTACCTGAAATCATCATAACTTTCAAATTCATCAAGGTCAAATATGCTATTGGATTTTGAGGTATTATCGAACTGTGGTTGAGGCTCGCTTTGAAAGTTGCTTTCATCGTTCATAAATTTTCGAATTGTTTTTGCTATTGTTGCCTTGTCTTTTTCGCATGCAAAATTGATTTTATATGAACGCAGAAATTCATGCAAATCGTAGTCCTCTTCTTCATCATATGGCTTTCGTAAATCATCGAATGTTGTTTGTGTATTCAGTCTATCCACAAATTCATATTTGGCGTGGGGTGTCCTGTCTTTTACACTGACCTGTGTCAAATATTTCGCCATTGGGTGGGATGTATATGGAAAACGATTTAATTTTAAGACATTTTTAGTGCCGGACTTAAACAGATAAACATTATCGTTAGCCGCCATAGCCTCCGCCGGGGTTATAAGCATACGCTGTGCTTCCGACACTCTGCCCTCCGTAATTATATTTGGCATAACGGTAAAAACTTTTTCGGAATGGCTTTGTGTTCTTACTGTTGTTGGTCCGGATAAATCGGAAATATATTTTGCTGTCTGCGTGTCTCCTGTGCCAAGAAATAAAAGAGTATTGCAGTTAGATTGCAAAATATTTAGTCCCTCTTGACCGTATAGCTGTATTACCTGTGCTATGTTTTGCCATATCATGGTTATATAGACTTTTCTTTTGCGGACATTGGATATTGCGGTTGTTAAATTTGAAATATATCCACATGAGGCAACTTCATCAAGCAAAATATGTACGGGCAATCTTCTGCGGATTTTTCCCATTAGTACTGATTCGTCCTCGCTCGTATCATAAGCTGTAGTTAAATCCGTAATCAGAAACGAAAAGAAAATAGCGAGCATAGTTTTTATGGATGTATCTCCGTTATCACGGAATATTACAAAGCACACAGTCTGTTTAGCAGAAAGTCTTTGTAGTTCAATATTTTCAGTAGATACCACTTTTCTTAATTGAGGGCTCATCAAAAGCGCTAATGTATTTGTAAGGTTTTGCCTTATGCCTGCAAAATTGTTTGCCATTTTACTGCTTGCACCGAATACGGAAAAATACGAAGTGACAGCCGGGTGGTTTGCCGGCATATCTTTTACGTCATACTCAAGCGATTGCTCGTTATCTGTTGTAAGTATAACTCGGTACACTTCGGCAATATTAAACGGCCTTGCAGCTTCATACATAGCTTTCAAATCTCTTTTAATTTCTGTATCTGTTGCACCTAACAGACGACAAGTTTCAATAAATTTGTTTTCAAGAGCAACAATGCTTACAGTTTCGAGAGGAGAATGTATCAGCTCGGTAATTTCACCGGGGATATTATCACCATAGGATTTTTCAGAAACCAGTAACAACATTTTGGTAAGACCTTCGATTACATCCTCTTCGTGTCTGTATGCGACAATGCCGATAACTGTTTTAAAAAGTAACTTGGCACCTGTTTCCCAATATGCTTCGGATTTTGCGCCTACATCTCTACTGTTCACTATGTATGTGGTTACAAATGATTCAAGTCTGTCCGCATCCAATCTCTTGGTGGAAAGGTCAAGGCATTCGTTTAAACAGTTCCAACCGTCAGAATAGTCCATATCCTTAAAGTCTATCAGTTTAACATCGCAGCCTCTGTCGCTTGCAAACTTTGCTAAGTCTCTGTAAAGCTCACCGGACGGGTCGGTTATGACAAGACTGTCGCCTCGAATTATTCCCTGCATAGCCGCCGTGCGGACATAGGAAAAAGATTTGCCCGAACCGGAAGAGCCTAACACGAATGTGTTCTTATTCCTTGAAGTTGCGTCTCTATATGCTACTACTTCACTGCCATTCTCTGAGAATTGTCCGTAAACATCTTCAAAGACATTCATAATATCGCCCACGGAATAAGTTTGTTGTGCCTGCTCTTTGCTCATAAATCTTGCAGAACCGAAAGTGGAATCTTGCAAATATTTAACTCCGTTTTCATCTTCTGTAACTACCGGATTTATCAATCCCTCACGATAGAGAACAAATATTGCAAACAGACCTATCAGTGTTGCAAATATTATTGTCCTGCCTAAGCCTGAAAAAGGCATAAGGCCGTATAATATGTTGGTTATAAGGCCTATACCCTTGAAATGAAAACTAAATATACCGCTTATATATGCAGAAATAAGGAAGTCCACTCCGAGAAAGATATATATTTTTTTCTGCCTTTTGGCATCTAATTTTTTAAATTCTTCAAGTTTGCCTTGAAGAAAGTCAACTATATTCATCATTGTTCGTAACTCTCATAATATGGTTCTTTTGAGTATTTCACTCTGTAATCGTCATCTGACAATACGTTAGGTTTAATAAAATCAAGGTCCGGAATATAACCGTATCCATCATCATCTGCAATCGCAAAGTATTGTGCTATATCGTATGGGTCAGTGGTTATCACAACAAGATTTTCACTTGCTTGAATATCCACACCCCATATTCTTGAAATGGCTTCGGCCTCGACATAATATGTGCCGTCTATGTTTCTTACCCTTTTAAATTCACCTTGAACCGGGTCATCCCATAAGTAAAACTCATCGGCTTCACAGTCGGAGTTTAAAAGCCACGGTGAATTTGTAAGGTCGGTGTCGGTTGATGGGAAATAATGACTGAGATATGAATCGGAATTCGGAACTCTCAATTCAGTGCCTTTGTCGTTTGTTTCCACAACTGTACAACCTGCGGCATTTGCAACCTTTTCAATAGGCAACCAATATAAGCCGTCAATTATTTTAAAACTTACATCCGAAATCATTCGTGAGTTTACAATAACCGTTTTTTCGCTCGGATAAGCCGCACCGTTTGAATATATATCACCGTAGGCATACTCAATCTGTCCTTTTTCTCTGTCTTCTGCGGAGTTAAACCGACATATGGCATACTGTGGATTAGGCGAATCATCAACTGGCATTGCGTGTAATAAGTTTTTTGAAATATCGTCAAAGTGGTCGTATGTATCAAGTTTTATGATATTTATGCCTGATATTGTATATTTGGCTGTGTGTTCGGTGTTCCTGAACATAGACATACTCCATTGCTCAGCTCTGCAACCGTCACCTTTTGTTACACTTATGAGAAGATACTGTATTTCATATCCCCTATCTCTCCAATAAAACATGCTACTCTTGTTTTGCATATCATTCCAAGAGTGACTTGACGAGTAATTCCACATGCCATAGTTTGTGCTGAAGCCTGTGTGAACTCTTTCAAGAGGCTGGATTTCGTCTGCAAACTTTGAAGTATCTATATTTACCGTTTTGTACTTTTCTAAGTATTCTCCAAGAGTTTCTGTCAATTTTTGTTCTATCGCTGATGTTGTATTTTGTCCTTGTGTATTATCAGCGGTGTTCTCCTTTTTCTTGCAACCTGTTAAAAGGATAAGAGCGGCAAGTGTTATTGCCATTATTTTTTTATTCATATTTTATGTACCTCGTTTTCTTAGGTTCTCGGTCTAAGAACGCTTATAGGATTGATTGTATATGTAGAACCGTTTTCTGCATAGTCCGTTTCTAAATGCAAATGGTATCCTGTTGAATTTCCTCTTTGGCCTATACCGGCTATACTCTGCCCTGCTTGTACTGTTTGTCCTGTTGACACATATACTTGTTCACAGTGACCGTAAACCGAGAAAAAGTCTTTCCCGTTTAATTTGCCATGATAGATGACAACTTTATTTCCGTACCCCAATGCCGGCACATTGTCCTGTGTGCAGCCGTCGTATGCTTCAATTACATATCCGCTTGCGACTGCCGGTATATCCGCAAGTCTGCAACCGGCCCATGAAAAGTCAATGCCTGAATGGAACTCAGCCTTACCGTTTAGTATTCTGCTCTCGTAGCGTGAAGTTATAACACTATCGGAAAACGGCATTATTGGGTCAACACACTGCATATCCTGTAATTCCGCATATTTTTCGGAAGCCAAGAATTTTTTAATAACATTTCCCACAGACGATTGCTGAACGCTAGATGAGCCGTTTGCAGAGCTGTTTTCCGTTCCTGTAACCCTGGCTATATTTGATGTCATGTTGATTATGCAGTTTTCTACAATGTTGTCAAAATATTCTTGTGTTAGAGATTTATCCATAACTGTTCCGGAGTCTACATATCCCTGATATTCGTCATACAGCTTTTTCTTAGTTTGCATGATTTCATTATTTTTAAATCTCTCGCTTACTCTTGCAAGGGGTATGTTTATAACGCCGAGCTTTACGGTATAGGTATAATATTCTTGCTCACCGGTTTCTTCATTCTTTACAGGATGACCGTACTCATCAAGTAACGGCTCCCTTTCTTCTCTTTCGCCTGTTTGCGTCCACTGAGGTTCACCCACAACGTATATTGATTGTGCGTATTCTTTCACCTGTTTGAAATATGACCTCGGAAACTGCCGGCTTTCCTGCTCGTCAACAGAAGAAAATTTGTGTTCAACACTTGCGTAAACATCGCTGTCCGCATTGGAATAGTAACTTAAAACGCCGTGTATTGCCATAATTTCGTTGACTTCAATATCAGACACAATCTTTTCATTGTCCCCATATACGGAGTTTACGCAAACTTCGTATTCGGTAAAATACATCGAATTTCCCAGTGTTTTTGCCTTGCTTTCGGCAAGAGCATAAGCGGTATCGTATGACTTTTGAAATTCTTTGATTGTCTTTTTTGACGCGGTCTCATAGGTTTGTATCAATGTTGAAGTTGATGAGAACGAATCCAAAGTTTGAGTAAGCAATGTAGGAAGTGCCGAAATGAGCCAAGCTATAAGAAAAAGGATAACGGCAAAAAGCCGAAGAACGCCTTTTATACCCTTAAATGCAGTGATTAAAGCTCCCGCCTCATCACCTGTTCCAGCTTGAACACCTGCTTTAATCAATGTCTTTACGCCATTGGCCGCCTCATCAGCAAGATTGCCGTTTGCATTGTTAAAACCTTTGTTTTGTTCACTCATCGGTAATCCTCAATCATTTGTTTATTTCTTTGGCGTCTTTGTTGTTCCTCATATCTTTTATTTTCTTCAAGAACATCGTTGCGGTCGGTTTCCAGTTGCACCTTAATATCATCGTTCTTAATCGGGGGGTCGAGAGAAGCCGTGTAAACTCTTACGCCGGTATCTCCGATGTTCTTATATGAACCGCTGGTATAGTAGTCAGGTAATTTTTCATCGGGATTGAATGACAATGCAACCATTCTGTCACTTGTATTGCCGTATCTGTCTGTAACGGTGGCCATACCGTACAAATAGCCGCTGTTCTTGTCCGAGTGCATAAACTGACCGTTGAGGTCAAGTCCGGTTTTTTCTTTGTTTATTCCAAGAGCCTTAGAAACATCTTTACCCGAAACTGTACTTGCAGGCTTAGACATAGCATCATTGACCTTGTCAATAGATCTATTGATGTCTTTTGCCTGTTCAACTCTTTGACTTACAACTGCATTACTGTTTTGTATAGCACTGTTCACTGCTGCCCTATTTTCAAGAGCCTTGAAAATTGACCCGCCATTCCTATCTTGATTACCCTGTGCAGATGTTCCGAAAAATCCGGCCATAGTTGCTCGGTCCACATCCGAATCTTTAAAATTAGGCTTTTCGATAGGCCGTCCTGTATTCGGAGTAACATCCGCTGCCATATTTGTTTGTGAATTTAAAACCGAATAATCCATAGCTGATGTTTGAACACCGCCTACCGAACTTTTATCCTCTGTCGAGAATTTTGCAGCGGTATTATTAGGTGAATAAACATCTGTTTTAAGACTTACAGAACCGTCCTTGTTACGCTGTTGTTGACCTGTTCCCTTTTGAGTAGTATTTATTGTACTTTCTTGTGTATTCGTGTTGAGATGTCTCAATCCATAACTGCCGGATTCGGTCTTTACAACTCTTGTATCATTTTTAACTTCGGCGGAATTGCCGGCCAGGTCAAATCCGTTTTTGGTATTCTTTACGGCATTACCGACTATATTGCCGGTGCTGTTTGCGCCCGGTGTTCTTCCTAATATGCTGTTGTCGGAACCTAATACCGCCCGCTGAAATGCCCGTTTTCCCTCTTTGGCAATCGGAGCTGCCACTGTTTTAACCATATTGGCCACATCACCGAAAGTTTTATCCAGCCTTTGCTGTGGTATCACTATACCGAATATACTCAGCAAATCGCTTATGTGTGCCGCCGCACTCATCATCGCAATTGTAAATACAAAACCCAAAAACGAAGTCACTTCTCCACTCGTAGTGGTAACTACAACCTTAACAGCCCATGTTGTCAATAGGACAAGTATATTTTGACCTAAAAACAAACCAAGCCATTTTTCGGCTATATTGCTTGTCTCCTTTGAGGCAAGCATTGATAGAAATATCGGTGATGTGTATATGTATATTCCAAGGTAAATATAT
>CAKSGP010000076.1 GCA_934454745.1 uncultured Clostridia bacterium | reverse complement strand
CAGGTTAGATGTTATAAAAGATGTTCGCGATGAATTGGAAACATTAAATGTTACTGGACAGCGAAATATATCTGCCGAGAATAGGATATGAATTTACTTTTCCAACAGAAAATGAAAAATTTACATATTATGCTCTCGGCAATGTAGAAAACTACTGCGATATGAATCTTCACGCAAAAATGGGACTTTATGAAAGCAGTGCGGGTAATGAGTATGTAAATTATGTGTATCCGCAGGAACACGGCAATCACTTTAAGGCGAGAATGCTCACTATGAACAACGGTATAGCATTTGTGACTGATGATGAGTTTGAATTCAGTGTTTCGTCATACACCTCTGAGGCACTTACTGAGGCAACTCACACAGATGAGCTTAAATCCGACGGAAAGACGCATACTCGTATTGATTATGCGGTGTCCGGCATCGGTTCAAACAGCTGCGGACCGCAGCTTGCCCAAAAATATAGGATAGATGAAAAAGAGATTAATTTTGAGTTTTATATAAAATAAATAGAGAGCGGATACGATGGCATCTATAACTATGAAAACGAGATTTCGTTTTTCGGCAGATACGGTGTAATTGTCGCAGGATGCGGAGCTGCGGGTGTTGCTGTGATGATGATATGATGAAAGTGTAAAGGCGGCAATCAAAGTTTTTGCAGGATTTAATAATATATCGGAGGAACAAAAATGAAACAATTAATTTTTTTCAAAAATAATATATATATATCGTTTGTTATAGATGAGCAAGGAAGAATCGGGCTGGCATATATCGGCAAAAAAAGCAAAAAAGTAAATTCGGACAACCTTTTTTGTCCGATTGAAGTATTTGCAACCGGAGAAAATCCGGACGAACACCACGGGGCAAAACATATTGGAAGTTCCCTTTCCGCCTCTTTAAGATATGTTTCACATTGTGAAAAAGACAATGAGATTATACTTACTCTTGAAAATGGTAAACTGCGCGTAAGGCAACACTATGTCTTTTTTGGAGAAACGGCCGCCGTGCGTTCGTTTGCTGAGATTGAAAATGTTTGTGCCGAGGATATCGGACTTGAGTATGTCAGCTCATTTTGCATGTACGGATTTGGCATTGACAAGATTTGGCTATGCCATAACGCTTGGTGCCGAGAACTTGAGTGGCGTGAATATGCGCCTCTGGAATTGGGGTACAATCATATAAATGAAGCTTCAACCAAAAGGGTTTGCATCTCCAACACCGGGACGTGGTCAACCAAAGAGTTTATGCCTATGGGATTTATAGAAAATTCAAGTGAAAGTATTTTCTGGCAGATAGAACACAATGGTTCGTGGAATTTTGAAATAAGTGATATCAAAGATGAGAATTATCTCAAGTTATCGGGACCGTCTGAGCAGGAAAACGGTTGGTGGAAAAACCTAAGGCCGGGAGAATGTTTTAAAACTGTTACTGCAGCTATTGTATTTGCCGATACATTCAACGAGGCGATTGAAGAAATAACAAAATATCGTCGTGAAATTGCATATCAAAGTCCGGTGGATGTAAGTTTGCCTCTTGTTTTTAATGATTATATGAATTGCCTTAAAGCGAATCCGACAACTGCACTTGAAATACCCGTTATTGATGCTGCGTCCGAAATAGGTGCGGAAATATATTGTATGGACGCTGGGTGGTATGCTGACGGAACATGGTGGGAAACGGTAGGCGAATGGCAGGTTTGTGACAAACGCTTTCCCAACGGAATAAAAGAAGTTTTTGATTATATTCGCAGCAAAGGTATGAAACCCGGGATTTGGCTCGAGCCCGAGAGTATGGGCATACACTGTCCTATATTAAATCAATTTTCAGACGAATGTTTCTTCACGCGGCACGGCAAGCGCATAATCGACCACGGGCGTTATCACTTTGACTTTAGATGTCCTCGGGTAATTGATTTTTTGAATGGGGTTGTTGACCGTCTTGTAAACGAGTTGGGAATTGAATATTTTAAGTTTGACTATAACATAGACGGCGGTGTCGGAACAGAGGTCAATTCCGACAGTTTCGGCGATGGACTCATGCAGCACCAAGCAGCATATCTTAACTGGATTGACAGTCTGTATGAACGATACCCTAGCTTGATTATTGAAAACTGTGCAAGCGGTGGAATGCGAATGGATTACGCATCTCTTTCACATTTTTCTGTGCAATCCACTTCGGACGCCACTGATTACGAAACCACGGCGGTTATTTCAGCAATGTCGGGAACTGCAGTTATCCCGCAGCAGGCGCAGGTTTGGGTTCTGCCTATGCGGCAACACACTGCCTCCGAAATAGCATTTAACATAATAAATGCTATGTTCAAGCGACCGGCAATTTCCGCAGAAACACATCTTTTGAGTAAAGAGCAAATGAAGGTGTTGAAAGATGGAATAGCTTTTTACAAAACCATACGGGCTGAGATACCTTATCTCATTCCGTTTTACCCGTGCGGTGTGATGAATTTTGAAGATAAGGTGTTGGCGTATGGCTACAGAACGCAGAATTTCACTTATATCGTTATTGGCAATCTTGATCATATCAACAGGGATTTTTGTGTGCCTTTGGGCGGAAGCAAATGTGTTAATGCAGCATATCCGTTTGACAATAATATAAAATTTGAAATAGTTGAGGATAGTTTAAAAACATCAATACCACCGAAATCTGCCTTTGTATTCAAAGTTCAATGAATTTTATATTATTGTTACCATTGTGTTGAGCGGTAGGATAAGGATAATCACCGCCGGATTTTTATATACGGAATATCCGACATTCAACGACAGAGAGGAGAACAATGTGAAAACAGCAAAAAATATATTGTTATAGTATTTGGCATAATGATGGTTGCATTTGCAATCAGTGTGTTTTATGCGCCAAACAAAATGGTAAACGGCGGGATTTCCGGCATTTCAACGATTATGTACCTTACATTCGGCATTGCACCCGGATTTTCAATTGCATCGTTAAACATAATTTTGCTGGTTTTGGCAATGAAGTTTATAGGCAAAGGATTTGTATTTGATACTGTTTTGTGTGTAGCGTTATTATCAATGTTTGTTCAGCTCTTTACATATGTTCCGCCAATTACAAATGATATTTTCTTGGCAACTGTAATTGGTTCGGTTGTTTACGGAGTGGGTACCGGTTTGACATTTGTAGAAGGTGCCTCGACCGGCGGAACGGATATCATCAGCCGGCTTCTCCAATGCGCTTTCCCTCGTGCAAAAATCGGCAGCCTGCTTTTGATGATTGATGCGGCGGTTATATTCGTATCTCTGCTTGTTTTCAAAAGAGTTGAATTTGCATTGTATGGTGCCATCTCGCTTTTTATATCATCGTATGCAATAAATTGGCTTATATCAAAGCTGAACATATCCAAATTGGCGTTTGTGGTTACCGATTACGGCAATAATATTGCAAAACATTTGATATCTAATTCGACGCAGGGGGTCACGATAATCAATGCAATAGGCGCATATACTCAAACAAGCAAAAATGCACTTATATGTGCGCTTAAAGAAAACGAAGTCGAAAAATTTCAAAAGACAATTTTGAAAGTTGACGATAAAGCCTTTATAATATTTTCAGAATCATCACAAATTGTCGGCAATGGTTTTATAGTATATAAGTAGTATTTGAGGCTTAGTCAAAATGGAATTAAACACATATTGACGAACAAAGAACATTTTTGCAGAATAAGGTTTAACAACCATCGTTACAAGGCTATAGGTGTTATAAATCCTACCAACATTTATAAAGTTGTCTATTGTAAATTAATTGTCGGTTTTGTATAATTATATTAAAGAATGGTGGAGGTGTGTTATGAGAATATGTTAAAAAGTTACAATAACGAAGGCAACAAGAAAGGAATTGAGCAGATGAAAAAAGTCAAATCAAGAGGAATGGCATACAGGGAGAGTAACGGAGAAAAGGTGTTTAATGTTTTTAATGTTTGTTTTTTATTAATACTTTCTGTTTGTATGTTGTATCCTATGTGGTATGTGTTGTGTGGTTCTTTAAGTGATTCAATGATGTTGCAGCGGAGCAATGGAGTATTACTTGCACCTATGGGGTTCAATATACAAGCATATAAAAAGATGCTTTCCCATCCGCTGATTACCAGCTCGTACATAAACAGTATTTTTATAGTATTGGTTGGCGTTTCTATAAACATTCTGTTTACATCTCTTTGCGCATATGTTCTTTCACGAAGAAATGTTATGTGGAATAAGTTATTTACAGGTATGATAGTTTTTACTATGTTTTTCGGCGGTGGTATGATACCTACATATTTGTTGGTGTCGCAATCTCTCAAACTTTATGATTCGTTGTGGGCGCTTATTCTTCCCGGAACAATAAATGTGTATAATATGATTGTTATGCGTACATCATTTGAGGGAGTTCCTGTGAGCCTTGAAGAAGCGGCAAAGATAGACGGCGCAGGTCATATTCGTATATTGTTTCAAGTAATTTTGCCGCTATCAAAGGCAATAATTGCAGTTATGGTGCTTTATTATGCTGTTGCGCATTGGAATTCGTGGTTTGATGCTTCAATATATCTCAAGAGTCGAAGCAAGTATCCGTTGCAGTTGGTCTTGAGAGAGATACTTATATCAAATGATACCAATTCGATGGCAAACGCATCGGCGTTGGATCAGGAAGCTATAGGTGAGTCTATAAAATATGCAACTATAATTTATGCCACAGTACCAATATTGTGTGTATATCCATTTTTGCAGAAGTACTTTACAAAAGGTGTAATGATAGGAGCGGTTAAGGGATGAAAAAGACAAATATTCAATCAGTGAAATCTATGACAAGAACTATTGGCGATGATAATTTTTTCACACGGGTAAAAAAAGACTTCGGAATTAACAAAACTTTGTACCTTATTATGCTGCCTGTTATTGTGTACTTTGTCATATTTAAGTATATACCTATGTATGGATTGCTTATGGCATTTCAAGATTACAGTCCGCGTTTGGGTATCCGCGGGAGTGACTGGGTCGGTTTTAAACATTTTGTGGATTTTTTTAGGTCACCGTCATGCAAGGTTGTTTTGATAAATACCGTAAAAATCAGTTTGTCTTCTTTTATTTTTGGATTTCCTGCACCAATTATTCTTGCACTCTTGCTTAATGAACTGAAAAGTGCAAAACTCGGCAAGGTTATACAAAATGCCACATACATTCCGCACTTTATATCGCTCGTGGTTGTTTGCGGAATAATAAATATCTTTACAAGTGATGACGGTCTTATAGGTAGGGTATATAATTTGATTACAGGGTCTACAGGCTCTATGTTGAATCACCCGAACTGCTTTTTGCCGATATATGTAATATCAAATATTTGGAAAGAAGTCGGCTGGGGTTCTATAATATATCTCGCTGCATTGACGGCAATAGATGCATCGCTGTATGAAGCGGCTGAAATTGACGGAGCCGGCAAACTAAAGAAAGTTATTCATATAACAATACCGGGCATTCTCCCGACGATTGTCATTATGCTTATTATGCGTATGGGAAGTATATTGAATGTCGGTTACGAAAAAATACTCCTTTTATATAACGATTCAACAATGAATGTTGCAGATGTAGTTTCTACATATGTTTATCGCCGAGGTTTGACGAACCTTGATTGGTCGTACAGTGCTGCCGTCGGTTTGTTTAATTCTGTTATAAATCTATTCTTTTTAATAGGTTCAAATGTTATAAGTAAAAAAGTCAATGGTTATGGTTTGTGGTGATTATATATTTTATTTATTTTAGGAGGAAATAACTATGAAAGTTAAGTTTGTAAAAATGTTCGCTATAGTATGCGCAGGAGCGCTTATGTTAAGCGGCTGCGGAACACAGACAAGCTCAGATTCCGGCGAAAAATTTGAGTTTTCGGGCTATCCGATAAAAACAGATCAAAAGCTTACATATTGGGTTAATCAAAATACTGTACTGTCGACATATTTTGATAATCTCGGAAAAACAGCTTTTGCTGAGGAACTTAAGAAAAAAACCGGCGTGGAGGTTGAGTATATACACCCGGCGGCCGGACAGGGAACAACATCACTCAGCTTGCTGATTGCATCCGGTCAGATGCCTGATATAGTTGAGTATCAGTGGAGTACATACAACAACGGAGGAGCGTCAAAAAGCCTTAAGGAACAAATAATACTTCCGCTTGGCGACTTGATAGAAAAAAATGCACCTAATCTAAAAAAATATTTGAGCGAAAATCCCGATGTAAACAAAATGGTACAGACTGCAGACGGAGAGTATTATGTATTTCCGTTTATTCGCGGTGATGAACGATTGCTGGTTTCTACGGGAACTATGATTAGAAACGATTGGCTTGATGAACTTGGAATGGATATGCCCAAGAGTGTTGATGAGCTTGAATTGGTATTGAAAGCCTTCAAAGAGAAGAAAGGCGCTGACAAACCGCTAAGCTTTAATCCTTATTCAATGGATATATTTTTTGGTAATTTTTCAGCAGCCGGAGCGTTTTATCTTGAAAACGATAAAGTGGCTTACGGTCCTTTAACGAAGAATTATGAGAACGCAATAAGAACTATGCACAAATGGTACAACGAAGGTCTTCTTGATCCGAATTTTGTGTCTGTTGATAATGCCGCACTTGATACAAATATACTTACCGGAAAAACCGGTGTTACGGTTGCAACCGGAGGAAACGGACTCGGAACATGGCTTGACAACAAAGCTAAAAGCGGGGAAAAATTTGATATGCAGGGAATGCCGTTCACTTCTCTTAAAACCGGCGAAAAGAACACATATTATAATGTTGAATCAAAATATCCCGGTTCTAATTCGGTAGCTATAACAACATCGTGCAAAAATCCGGCTTTGGCAGCAAGATATCTTGATTACGGATATAGCGAAGAAGGCAGTATTTTGTATAATTTCGGTATAGAGGGCGAAAGCTTTAATGTAAAAGACGGTAAGTATGTTTATACTGACAACATATATAATAATCCGAACGGCATGACTGTCGCACAGGCAATGGGAAACTATTTCAGAGCAACGGTTGGAGGACCGTTTGTTCAGCAAAGGGATTATATAGATCAGTATTATTTCAGACCGCAGCAGCAAAAAACTCTTGATGCGTGGCTTTCCGGATATGATGATGTTAAGAACAACATTTTGCCGCCGGTTGCTATGACAGAGGAAGAATCTGTTGAATATGCTTCAATAATG
>CAKSGP010000075.1 GCA_934454745.1 uncultured Clostridia bacterium | reverse complement strand
TTCAATAGAATCAGCACAAGCTATAATAGATAGCGTTGCCAAGGATGCAGAAGCACAAATCGGATTAGTATAAAAGTTTAAAAGAGCTGTTGCAAAACTGCAACAGCCCTTCTTTTTTACTGCCAAGTTGGACTTTTGCTGATTAGCAGCAGCCGTTACTTGGGCAACCGCAGCCATTGTTATCACCGCAGCAGCATACCAAAAGGATTATGATAAGAATCCAAATCCATTCGCAACCATTATTGTTGTTACCGAATAAACACATATTTCTGACCTCCTTTTTCCTGAATTGTAGTATATACTATTCAAGAAAAGGAAAATGTGTTACATCATTTAATCTGTTCATTAAGTTCTGTGAATATATATGTTCCGTCAGCGGATTTTGTAAAATATACATACGCCACAGGCTTGCCCATACTTAATATTGCAGATGCCCAACCCTTACCGTGTGTTGTTATGGGCGAATATGCACACCCCGGATGGTTTTCATCAACATATTTTGCCAGTTCGTGGTGCTGTTGTTTAAATCTGTATTTATTAAATGGTCCCTTTCCTGCAACAGCCGAATAAATTGCAGTTGCTGCGGCAGTAGCAAGTAAAAGTTTTCTTCCTGTTTTCTTTTCGCTCATAGTCCTACTCCTTTCTATATACCGTGATATTGGCTGTATATATCCCTCTTGGGAACACCCCTGTCGGTTGATACAGCCTTTATTGCATCCTTTTGAGTCATACCATCAGTAATGTATTTATCCACATGCTCTTTTACGCTCATTTCATGCCAAAAGTAATCATCATCCCTGACATCACCTGATGCTCCCTCTATTACAAGGACGTATTCACCTCTTGGTGATTTTTCACTGTAATACTCAATCGCACCGTCCATTGTCGTGCGGATTATTTCCTCGTGGATTTTTGTCAGCTCACGTGCAAGTGCAATTTTCCTCTCACCGCCGAATACTGTCCGCATATCCTTAAGTGTTGTTAACAGCTTATGGGGTGCCTCGTAAAAGATCAAAGTATGAGTGTCGTTTTTTACACTTTCTAAATGCTCGTATCTGTTCTTTTTGTTTGTGGATAAAAAACCTTCAAAAGCATACCGTGCCGCAGGCAGTCCCGAGAGTATAAGTGCAGTTATTCCTGCCACAGGCCCCGGAACTGAAGTTACACAAATGCCGTTATCTATTGCAAGTCTTACCAAATCTTCACCCGGATCAGATATTGCAGGAGTCCCTGCATCAGATACCTGGGCGACGTTTTTACCCTCAAGCACAAGCTTTATTATAGATTCACCCTTTGCCTTTTTATTGTGCTCGTGATAGCTTGTCAATGCCTTTGTTATACCAAAATGATTAAGAAGCTGTAATGTCCGCCTTGTGTCCTCTGCCGCAATTAAATCGACACTTTCTAAAACTTCAAGACATCTGCTTGAAATATCACCGAGATTGCCGATAGGCGTGGCACAAAGATAAAGTATTCCTTTCTCATCTGCCATATATTTCATCTATCTCCTTTGTATATCCGCCGTTTTTGTCATAGACAAAAAGAGTCGGCATAATTTTAAGGTCGCTTTTTGCACATTTTATACCGCATATAAGCAAAAGATTTACTTCCTTGCCCTCCGATGGTGCAACAAGACGCATAAGCTTCGGCTCAAGCTTATATTGACGCATAAGCGAAAATATATCCACCATACGTGACGGGCGATGAACCATAAACATTTTTCCGTGAGGCTTTAAAAGCTCCGATGATACGCGTATAACGTCCTCAAGATTACATTTTATTTCGTGTCGTGATATAGCCTTGGTATCGGCTTCGTTTATAAACCCTGAACCTGTACGCATATACGGAGGATTTACCGTCACCGTATCATATATGCTTTTACCAAATATTTTCGGTGCGTTTTTTAAATCATCACAGCATATATTGATTTTATTCTCAAGCTTATTATAGCTCACACTGCGTTTTGCCATATCCGCAATATCCTTTTGAATTTCAATCCCATCAATATGGCTGGCTTTAGATTTTGCCGCAAGAAGCAAGGGAATTATACCTGTTCCTGTGCATAAATCAATTACACGCCCTGATGCAGACTTTGCAAAATCAGAAAGGAGCACTGCATCTATACCAAATCTGAATCCGTCATCTTTTTGTATTATGTAGTACCCATTCTGCAAATCGTCAAGGGTTTCGTCAAATTCCATCATTCTCAATTACGGCAAAACTAATTTCGCCCTTTGCTGCAGTTTTTCCGTCAACTGATGCCTCTACATTCGCCTTACCCATACCGTGACGGTATGTAACAAGCTCTGCTTTAAGCTCCAATACATCGCCGGGTACAACCTGCTTACGGAATTTAAAATTGTTTATTCCCGTAAACACGCCAAGCTTGCCCTTGTTTTCTTCCATACCAAGCAATAAAACCGCTCCTACCTGTGCTAATGCCTCACAAATGAGAACCCCCGGCATAATCGGATTTCCCGGGAAATGGCCCTGAAAAAAGGGCTCGTTTATTGTTACATTTTTTATTCCTGTAATTCTTTTTCCCTCTTCCATCTCTGTTATTTTATCCACCAGCAAAAATGGGTATCTGTGAGGAAGTATTTTTTGAATGTCTATGTTGTTTAGCATAATCTATCTCTCCTTTGTATGATTTTCATTCCTTTATATATGCTTTTTTATGGTATATATGTGTTGAGTCTGATGTCATATCAATATTACCAAGAGCTATTCCCGAACCCTTAACAACACACTCTGATATATCCTCCGCAAGCTTGCACAAAACGCCTATTTCGTCACCTATACGTTTATTTAAACCATAAAGCAACGAGCCGCCACCTGTCATAATTATACCATCAAGAAGTATATCCCCTTGCAGTTCAGGCGGAGTTTCTTCCAATACTTCTCTAACACGTTCTGTAATATTAAACACAAACTCGTCAAATATCTGGTACAGGTCATTTGAGGATACAATAACTTTTTTGGGGAACCCCGTTATTGTACATACGCCTTTTGCCTCACACAAAATTTCCTTATCACGCTTTAGTACACCACCTACTGTTTTTTTCAGTTTTTCCGCCGTTACAACACCTATATGAAGTTTCATTTCACGACGCATAAACTTAATTATTTCTTCTGTGACCTCATCACCGGCAATTTTTAAAGAACGGCTTACAACTACACCGCCAAGGGACATAACCGCAATATCGGTTGTACCACCGCCTATATCTATTACCATACAGCCATGAGGCCGCCATATTTTACAGCCTGTGCCAAGTGCCGCCGCAACAGGCTCTTCAATGACATAAATGTCCTTTGCACCTACCTCTCGTGCCGCATCTATTACCGCACGCTGTTCAACATCTGTGACACCTGACGGTACACACATCATTATTCTCGGTCTGCCAGGAACCTTATTTATAACGCGCTTTATAAGTCGTTTTATCATTTCAATCGCAAGAGTATAGTCAGATATAACACCGTCACGCAAAGGGTGTACCACCTTTATGTTAGGCGGTGTTCTGCCAAGCATTTTGCTGGCTTCATTTCCCACTCCCACTACCTTATTCGTTTCTGTGTTTACAGCAATAACCGTGGGCTCGTAAAGCACAATACCTCTGTCTTTTATGTACACAAGTATCGTTGCAGTTCCAAGATCTATACTAATATCGTTTGTGAACATACAATCTGTTCTCCTTGTTTACATTACTTCTTTTCCGTCAATAAGCATACGCTTTCTATGTGACATACAAATACCCGGTACAAATCCGTCAATATATTTTGCCATTGCATCTACGACTGTTTCAGGCTTTAAATTATAGGAGCTTCCGCAGGATACAACCATACGAACACGCATAGTACCGTCTTTAAAATCAAGGTTTTCAAGCTCAAATACAGCAGGACGGATATCCGAATCCTTTATACCGCTTTTTGTCTTTTTAGGTACAATAAGCTCCTTTTTCTCTAAAAGCGCATTAACATCACAAGGCTTCTCACATTCAATCTCTGTGATATACTCTGCCATATTTATCTTTGTAAGGTCAATTTCCTTGCCCTCTACACGCCGTATATCATAAGCCGTAAAACCGGGCGGAAATGAACGGTTAAGCTCATCTTTTATTTCATTCTCCGTCATATCCGTTACAAATCCAACCTTCATATACTCACATTCGCTTGTTACACATACAGGTAACGGCTGTGCAATTGTCATTACGGGATGTGGATTAAAGCCTTGTGAAAACTCAAAATTAAGCTTTGAACGGCGGACAGTTCTGTGAAAGCATCGCACAAAATCAAGATGTGATATGAACTTCACTCTATCGTCACGTCCGTATCTTAAAATGTATTTAGCCATTTTCCATACCCCGCTTTTCTGTGCATACACCTGCTTTAAATCTGCCAGCACCGCATTTTGAACATTCCTGTCTGCAATGGGGTGTAGTTGATGCTTTTTTCGCCTTTTCGTTTTCGTTTATCAAAAACTCTTTTGTTACACCTACATCAATATGGTCCCAAGGCAAAACCTCATCATATGAACGTTCACGTGCAGTATAGAAATCAGGATCAATACCCGTCTCAGAAAATGCCTGCATCCATTTATCAAAGTCAAAGAACTCGCCCCAGCCGTCGAACTTACAGCCAAGCTCAACTGCCTTTATTATAGATTTACAAAGCCGTCTGTCACCTCTTGCAAATACACCCTCAAGGTAACTCGTTTTGTTATCGTGATAAGTATAACGTATTCTCTTTGATGGTATTGAATCCTTAATCAGCTTCTGTTTACGGATAAGCTCCTCACGTGAATTCATTCCTACCCACTGAAATGCCGTAAAGGGCTTTGGTACAAATGATGATGTACTGACTGTAATATTAATATTCTTTGCTCTTTCCTCTTTAGGAATATCAAAATATACATCAAGTACACGCCCTGCAAGCTCTGCGATACCGCATACGTCTGCATCTGTTTCCGTAGGAAGTCCTATCATAAAATACAGTTTTACGTTTGTCCAGCCGCCTGCAAAAAGAAGTGCTGTTGACTGCAATATATTTTCTTCTGTTATATTCTTGTTTATAACGTCACGCAATCTTTGGGTCCCTGCCTCAGGAGCAAATGTAATTCCTGATTTCCTTACCTTTTGCACCTTTTCCATAAGCTCCAAAGAAAAGTTATCTATACGTAATGACGGAAGTGATAAACCGATTTTCTTTTCCTCGGTTATCTTTAAAAGACCGTCAGTAAGACAGGCAAGGCCCGAAAAATCACTTGTCGAAAGGGATGAAAGGGAAATTTCATCAAAACCGCTTTTTGAAAGAAGCTCCTCTGCAAGAGAAAGGAGAGTTTCGGGTTTACGCTCTCTTAAAGGTCTATAAATATACCCCGCCTGACAAAATCTGCAGCCACGCATACAGCCTCGCATTACTTCAAGCATCACTCTATCATGAACAACATCGCCAAAGGGTACAATAATTGTATCAGGTGCATAAGTTGCATCAAAATCACGCATTACACGTTTAAGAATTTTCTTAGGTGCATTGGGGTTATTCGGTGTTATAGATTTTACTGTCCCCTCTTTAGTGTACTCAACATCATAAAATGAAGGGACATATATTCCCTCTATCTTAACAAGACGCTCCAAAAGCTCTTTTTTGCTCTTTTTTCCTTCTTTTTTCCAAGCCTTTATAACTTCAATTGTTTCATGTACTTGTTCCTCGCCCTCACCAAGCATAAAGAAATCGAAAATATCAGCAATGGGCTCTGCATTATATGCACAAGGTCCGCCGCCGTAAATTAGCGGATATTCCTCACTTCTTTCACTGGCAAGAACAGGGATATTTGCAAGGTCAAGCATATTTACAATATTTGAATAGGACAGTTCATATTGAAGCGTAAATCCAAGCACATCAAAATGCGTAACAGGATCCCCTGTTTCAAGTGCAAAAAGAGGCATATTGTGATTTCGCATTTCCTGTTCCATATCGTCCCAGGGTGCAAATACACGTTCACAATAAGTATCCTCGCGAGTATTTAGGGTATGGTATATAATTTTAAGTCCAAGATGTGACATTGCTATTTCATATACGTCAGGAAAACAAAATCCAAAACGTATATCCACATCCTTCGGGTTCTTTATTACTGCATTAAGCTCTCCGCCTGTATAACGTGTGGGCTTTGTAACTTTTGATAATATTTTATCCTTTAGTGTGATCATTTCTCAGTTGTATCCTTTTTCTTAAATAAATCTGTTATTCTCTCTACAAGCTCGGGAGCATAATCAACAAGCTTTTCAGCAACATTAGAACTTCCGCCTGCTGAAACAAATCTCACACTACCGACTTTTGTTATTACTAAAAAACCCTCCGGTTTTATGGATGCACCTGCACCCACTCCGCCTCCAAACAGATTGTTGCCTGCGGTATTGGTTTCTTTAAACTCACAGCCTCCGCCGCCAACACCAAATGATACCTTTGACATAGGGATTATGATTGTACCATCAGGTGCAGTTACGGTTTCACCTAAAATACTCTCTGATGTACACATACCGTCAAGTGAATTGATTGTACTCTCAATAAGTTCCTTAATAGGATTTGCCATTCTTTATTTCTCCTCTCTTCCTGATAAGAGGCATAGCACGTCTTAATCCAAGATATGCCAAGCCTATAACGTTATATAATTTTGTTCTTATTATGCTCTCTATTTCGATAAATATTTTAGGTTCGGCAAAATCAGGTCTAAAATCAATCTCTATGCCCTTCATTTTGATTTTACGTTCCATAAATCCTACGGTATTATACAAAAAAGCCGATGCACTACCGTAAGAAAGTGCAGTATCCATAGCATCATCTGTGCCAAGAATTGCTATAATCTTAAATTTTTCAATCCTTACAAGCTTTTTTACTGTGTATTGGGTAATATCACGAATAAGCCGTTTTAGTAGCTCTATATTATCTTTAATAAACCGAAACAGCGTAAGAGGTGATGTTTTTTTCTCCTCAGGCTCTTTTTGCTCTGTCTCACGCTTTTTTTTGGATTTCTTTTTCTTGCGTGTCTTTATGTTTATAAACCCGTATCTGATTTTATATTCAGTAACAAATTTGCTGTTTTCACATTTTGCGTATATCCTTACACGCACAGGGACAAGCAGAATAACTGCAATAACAATTATTATTGCCACTATTACAATTATTGCTTTCATAGACTTGTACCCCTTCTTTTAAAGTGAATTAACTAT
>CAKSGP010000074.1 GCA_934454745.1 uncultured Clostridia bacterium | reverse complement strand
TGGCTGCTGTATGTATCTGTGTGTACATGAATATGACGAGCTTGCAACACCGCAGCAACCGCTTGTGAAAAAAGCAAAGATGATAAGAGATAACATGGAATATAATTCATCGATGGAGTGAAAATTATGAATTTTACAGATAAAACAGCACTTGTCACAGATGCGGCTGTCGGAATAGGATGTGCGGTAGCATTAAAATCAGCACAAGAGGGGCAAATCTTGTGCTTGTGGAAAAGGTATTCCCGAAGATTGAGAGTGGCGAGGTTAAGCCGACAATCTATAAAACCCTGCCAATAACCGAGGCGGAAGCAGTGCATGATATTTTGTACAAGGGACAGAATGTCGGAAAGGTTGTTTTGACGGTAAGATGAAAGAGCTTGAAATTATTCCAATAGAATACGGCAAGTCGGTTTTGCCCGCGAGTATGATATTTCAAGGAGGGGCGGAGGATAAATTCCACCCCATTGTGTTTATGATATATCTGATAAAAACTCAAAACAGACTGATTTTAGCCGACGCGGGCTGCGAAACCATGCCCGGATTTGATATGCATGATTTTATCGGACCGGTAAAGGCGCTTGAAAAGAAGGGTATAAAGCCGGAAGATATTACCGATGTTATTATAACCCATGCGCATCATGACCACATAGAATGTGTAAGCAAATTTAAAAACGCGGTAATATACATTCAGCGTGATGAGTATGAGAGCGGCAAAGGCTATTTTGCCGAGGACATGAATAGAAAGCTTTTTGATAATGAAATGCAAATCTGCTCCAGTGTGAAAGCCGTTAAGATAGGCGGTCACTCAAAGGGTTCCTGCATTGTTGAAATTACTGACAATGGAAAAAAATATATTATTGCCGGGGACGAATGTTATCTGCGAGAATGCTTGGATAAAAGAATTCCCACAGCCTCATCATACTGCCCGAAAAAAAGCCGCGAATTTATTGAGAAATACATCAGCCCAGAATATACTGTTATGCTGTGCCATGATATATAAGTGGAAATGTTAAGATAAGTGCAGTCGAAAATCTCATAAATCTGAAATATACGCAAATTTAGTCGTATAAAATTTTTGAAAATAGATGATTTTCATTATTTTCAATAATTTCATCGATTTCAGAGACAGGCTCTAATGCCGTATATGCCAAGAAGATGGAAAGCCTTCTTTTTTGCACCCCCCTTAATGCAAATTGCATCCCCTCAATGAAATTCTATCAAAATATAGCTTCTTTCACAAAAAATGACAAGTTTCTTTTAGAGACTTGTCATTTTATTTATTATACTTTAAATGTTAAAAATAAAAGTTTGTATGAATTGTGAGGAAATAACAACAAAAATAATGTGTCCGCTCTTTTTATAAAATTTGTTCCTTTCTTTTTGGGATAATGGTGGTATAATAGATTGAAAATCAGATGATGTAGCATATTGGGGTGAATCCTGGATAGATGATATTAAATCTAATGGTATTTCTGCTGCCAGGAAGTTCTGGGAATTGGGAGCTGAACATATATTAAACAAAAATGGATACTATTCATCTGCATATCTTTTAAAACATTTATTGGAAAAAATCCTTTGGATATTTATCGCGGTAATAACTCAAGAATTACCTGATTGGTTAATACAAGTGATGAATATTTGGAAGAATTGGACAAAGCTATAAGGAAGTCAAACGGAAGAACTATTGATACAAAGTTCACTGTTGACTTTAATCCCGGCACACCTGAAGAAAATGATCTGTATTTTGGCCTTCATAGTGCAGATATAGAGGTGGAAGGCTATAAACGTGATGATGGGAAATGGATTATACATGCTAACTTAACAGAAAAGTATGACTTCACGAAGTTAATGTTACTTGATAAGAATAGTTGGGAAAATATATCCGCAACAAAAGCATTGGGAATGACTGCAAATGATGTGGCAAAAATTTTATCTAAGTATGGTATAATCAAACCATATTGGATAAAAATAGACTTTTATACAACGAGGTGATAGTATGAGTAAACAATTATGGTTATTTTTGGGAGTTGTTACGGGACATGCTTTGTTGATATTACTTGCATTTGAAGCTTGTGCAAAATTCTTGTATGAAGTCAACAATGAAGTGTATTTACCCGGGCTGATTGACAAAAAATCTTATCATACTTACCCCGGCCGTGATTCAGTTGAGTGTAGAATATATAAATACGAGGATACAAAAGAACTGAGAGAAAAGCTTGAAAATCACAAGGATTTTATGCCTGTAACAAAAAATGCTACAGAATACATAGCAAGCTTTTTTTGATGATTTTGAAGGTCGGGCAGACAGTGCGGATTTCTATCCTGAATATGACCTTGATAAAAGTTGTATTGATTATGGTGATTATTATTACATTGAAAATGTAGAAATACACGGGGGAGATACAGGTTTAAAAGAGGTATATTGTACATATAATGTATATTACTTTGATATTCAGTCAATGACTTTATATTATCTGCATATTGATATTTGATATAACACAGTCTGTAGCTTACAAAAACTTGAATATGTACTAAAGGCGGATATATAAATTGTTCGCCTTTTCCAAATAAACACTGACGAAGTCGTGTTTTTTTGTGGCTTTAGGGAGTTAGATGAGAAAAGGAGCAATTCAATAAGTTAAATAAATGAAAATCGCCTGTAGCTATACGTGTTGTATGCCACAGGCGGTTTTGTTCGTTATACTCTATTTTTAGAATTTATCTCGCTTTACATATGATGTATGCAAAAGCTCGTGTGCACGATGCTTTCCCGGTGCTTCAAAATACTCATCATATAGCATTTTCATAACAGGGCTCTCGTGGGATTTTCTAAGCTCCATTGACGCATCTGCATCATAAAGCGCTTTTGCACGAAGTCCCTTTAAGTCTGCATAGTTTAGTACACTATCGCTCTGGATCGGCTGACCGCCGCCGTTAATACATCCGCCCGGGCAGGTCATAACCTCAACAAAGTCATAATGTCTTTTACCTGATTTAATACCGTCAAGCAGCTTCCTTGCATTACCAAGTCCCGATACGATTGCAACTCTGAGCTCTTTTCCGCCAAGTGTATATGTAGCTTCCTTAATACCGGCAGTTCCTCTGACCTCGTTAAACTCAATCTTTTCGTTCTTACCATCAAGAACATCAGCCGCCGTTCTTAATGCCGCCTCCATAACACCACCTGTTACACCAAATATTAAACCGGCACCTGAAGCAGTTTCAAAGGGATTATCAAACTGCTCATCACTAAGCTCTGTAAAATGTATGCCTGATGTCTTAATCATCTTAGCAAGCTCACGTGTTGTAAGAGATACATCAACATCATCAATTTCAAGCGATCTCTGTTCCTGTCTTGTACACTCAAATTTTTTCGCCGTACAAGGGATAACACTTACTACAAACAAATCCTTCGGATCTATACCCATCTTTTCTGCATAGTATGATTTTAGCACTGCACCAAACATTTGCTGAGGTGATTTACAGGTTGAAAGGTTTGGAAGGAATTCAGGATAATAATGCTCTGCATACTTCACCCAACCGGGGCAACAGCTTGTAAACATTGGCATAGTACCATTATTCTTTATACGCTCCAAAAGCTCTGTTGCCTCCTCCATAATAGTTAGATCAGCAGTAACATCCATATTGAATACCGAATCCACGCCAAGACGGCGGATTGCGGCTACCATTTTACCTTCAACATTTGAGCCGATAGGCATACCAAAGCTCTCGCCTAATGCTGCACGAATTGAGGGAGCTGTGAAAACAAGAACCTTCTTATCAGGATTGTTAATAGCGTCCCAAACCTCATTAACATTGCTTTTTTCTGACAGTGCACCCACAGGACAAGCTACTATACACTGACCGCATCCGACACAGGGTGCATCAGCAATATCTCTTTCAAAGGCACAACCGATATGAACGTCATAGCCTCTGCCTATCTCTCCGATTGCACTTATATTCTGCACGTTCTTGCAGGCTGCTGTACAACGGCGACACATAATACACTTATTATTGTCACGAACAATATATGGCGATGATGAGTCCACCTCGTATCTAACTTCATTTTTTCCAAATCTGTCCTCATCAACGCCGTATTCATAAGCAAGTCTTTGAAGCTCGCAGTTGTTACTGCGTTCGCATGAAAGACACTTCTTGTTATGTGTTGACAAAATCAGTTCAAGGGTGGTTTTTCTTGATTTTAGGACTCTTTCGGTATTTGTAAATACCTCCATACCCTCCTCAACAGGATATGCGCAAGATGCCACAAGTCCCGGTCTACCCTTAACCTCAACTACACAAACACGGCAAGAGCCGATACAGTTTACAGCTTTAAGATAGCAAAGTGTAGGAATTTCAATGTTTAATTCCTTTGCCGCACGGAGAATGGTATATCCCTCCGGCACACTTACATCCATACCGTTAATTTTTAAATTTACCATTTATCTCCGCCTCCTTACTTAATCTCTATTGCACCGAATTTACAGTTAGCCATACATTGTCCGCACTTAATACACTTTTTAGTATCAATAACGTGGGGTTTCTTAACCTCGCCTGAAATAGCATCAACAGGACAGTTACGCTTACACAATGTACATCCCCTACATTTATCAGCTGAAATACTATATGTTAATAGTCCTTTACATACGCCTGCCGGACAGGTTTTATCCTTAACGTGTGCAACATATTCATCTTCAAAATAACGCATTGTAGATACAACAGGGTTTGGAGCTGTCTGTCCCAATGCACAAAGTGATGCAGACTTCATATGCTCGCAAAGATCCTTTATAGCCTGAATATCGTCCTCTGTTGCTTCGCCCTTTGTAATCTTATCTATAAGCTCATAAAGACGCTTTGTTCCAATTCGACAAGGAGTACATTTTCCGCAGGACTCATCAACTGTAAAGTCAAGGAAGAACTTGGCAATATCAACCATACACGTATCCTCATCCATTACAATAAGTCCGCCTGAACCCATCATTGAACCGAGAGCTGAAAGATGCTCATAATCAATAGGAACATCAATATGGGAAGCAGGGATACAGCCGCCTGAGGGACCGCCTGTCTGTGCCGCCTTGAATTTCTTTCCGTTAGGTACACCGCCACCGATTTCCTCTACTATTTCACGCAATGTTGTACCCATAGGCACCTCAACAAGACCTACATTTGTAATCTTACCGCCAAGAGCAAATACCTTTGTGCCCTTTGATGTTTCAGTACCCATATTTGCAAACCAATCAGCGCCGTTTAGTATAATCTGGCAAATATTTGCATAGGTTTCAACGTTATTAAGGATTGTAGGCTTGCCAAAAAGTCCTCTTACTGCCGGGAACGGTGGACGTGGACGAGGCTCTCCTCTGTGTCCCTCAATAGAAGTCATAAGTGCTGTTTCCTCACCGCAAACAAACGCACCTGCACCAAGTCTTAAATCTATATTGAACTTAAATCCTGTACCAAGAATATTATCGCCAAGCAAGCCCTTTTCCTTTGCCTGCTCAATTGCTATTTTAAGTCTGCCTACGGCAACAGGATATTCAGCTCTTACATAGATATATCCCTGATTTGCACCGATTGTATATCCTGCAATTGCCATAGCCTCCAAAACTGCGTGTGGATCACCCTCAAGTATGGAACGGTCCATAAATGCACCCGGGTCGCCCTCGTCTGCGTTACAGCACACATATTTCTGGTCATTTTTCTGTGCCATTGCAAAGGACCATTTTCTGCCTGTGGGGAATCCGCCGCCGCCTCTGCCGCGTAATCCTGATTTTAAAAGCTCGTCTATAACATCCTGCTGTGACATTGACGTCAATACCTTTGCAAGTGCCTGATATCCGCCTGTACCTATGTATTCATCTATATCTTCAGGGTCAATAACACCGCAGTTTCTTAAAGCTATTCTCAGCTGTTTTTTATAGAAATTTGTTTCATCAAGAGAAATAACTGTGCCATCCTCTTTAACGGTATCCTCATAAAGCATTTCCTTTACAACGTTACCCTCTTTTAAGTGCTCTTTAACTATACGGGGAATTTCATCAGATGTAACACGTGCATAGAACGAACCTTCAGGATATACAATCATAATGGGACCAAGCGAGCAAAGACCAAAACAGCCTGTTCTTACTATCTTAACCTCGTTACTTAGTCCGTTTTTCTCAACCTCTTCATAAAGCGTTTCCATAACCTTCTTACTGCCTGAGGAATTACAGCCTGTTCCTCCGCATATAAGCACCTGACGCTTATACTCGCAGTTTTTCGGAATTTCACTGCTATGGTGACGCATCGCTATAAGATCCTTTTTGCTGTTATAAATTTTATTAAGCTCATCTATTGTTAGCATTACCCATCACCTCACACTTTCTCATTTTCGTATTTCTGCAGAATACCGTCAACGTCCTCGGGTTTAATTCTGCCATATACGTCATCATCAACCATCATAACGGGTGCAAGACCGCAAGCGCCTACGCAACGGCAAGCATCAAGCGAAAACAGTCCGTCAGCTGTACACTCGCCAACCTTGATGTTAAGACGTTTTTCCAGTGCCTCTAATATCTTATCAGCGCCCTTTACATAGCACGCTGTTCCAAGACAGACGCTGATTCTATGCTCTCCCTTAGGGTTAAGGGAAAACTGTGCATAAAATGTTGCAACGCCGTAAACTTCGCTTAGTGAAACTCCCAGCATATCTGCTATTATAGTCTGAACTTCAATAGGCAAATATCCATAAATTTCCTGGGCCTTCTGCAACACGGGCATCAATGCACCCGGTTCTTCTTTCTCACTCATTATGAACTCTCGAAGCTCTTGCTCCTGTTCTTTTGTTCCTTTAAAGTGAGGTACTGTTTTTTTGTCCATTTCCTTACCTCCATTAGGCTTATTCATAAAATCATATATTTAATTATATCATTTTGAGTACTCATTTTACAATAATAATCATAGACAAATTTTTCAAACTTTTTTATATTATTTGTACAAAAAGAGGACGTAAAACAACTTGAATTAAACTGACCCCCAAAAGTTAGACCAAAAAATCTAACGATTGGGGGTCACATCATTTTGACTTTACGTGTGCTGTTTTTTTATACACCCATTTTTATTCGGCAAGTATGCTACCCTTATCCATCAATTCTACCATACGGTTTTCACCATGCCATGTTACATCAACATCAAGTGCCTCGGCAACGAATCTTAATGGAACAAGTGTACGGTTATTGACAACCTCCGCAC
>CAKSGP010000073.1 GCA_934454745.1 uncultured Clostridia bacterium | reverse complement strand
CCTTCTTCTCAAACAGCGACAGCTTCAAGTTCGGTGATTTGGAAAGCGGAGATGATTATCTCTTAGCATACAAATACATGGAAAACGAGGATTTCCGTATATTTAAAAACAGTGACGGAATGATTGATGCAGTTTTATATAACCCATATACAAAGAGTGATGTGACACTTTCAAACAGTACATATCTGCGTTCCTGCGAGCTTGTTGACCTTATAAACGCACAGCGGGCAAAGAATGGCAATGACGTACTTAATATTGATAATGATCTGTATATGACTGCCGATTCTATGGTGTCACAGCCCAAATATCAGGAGCTTGCACGTGATCCACGCTTTAGTCATATGATGGACGGAGCACAGCACGAGGAAGGCTATGATGTATTTTTAATATACCAGAAGCTCCTTGATGATCAGAGCGAATGCTTTAGCGGGGATATGCACTCAATCGGTATTTCAACATATGCAGATGATGGCTATAACATATATGCAAGCATAATAACATCAAAGACCAAATCAGCGCTTACTACACAGCCTGCGGATATACAGGAAGTTGAGCCTGAAAGCTATGTTTTTCAAACAGAGGAAGCAGAGGAATATGTCTTTGAAACAGAGGATATAGAGGATCAAGAGCCTGATGAGGCACTTGTTACACCTCATATCATAGCGCCCCTTGATGAATCAGTTGTCCCTGCCGGCGAGGATTTAACAATTGAGCTTGCCGAGGAGTTTGCAGACGAATACCACGTTATGATATATTCAATCGAGGATGACGATTACATAGTAAACAGCTTTATAAAAACAAACGATAACAAGCTTGTATTTACAAAGGATTTATTTACAGAGGGCAAGGACTACACCGTAAGCGTAAGCTCTGCATCAACGACAGGTACATCTGACGCTGTTGAGCTAACCGTACGCTATGGCGAGGTTCCCACAGATTCCTTAAAGCTTATTACAGATGCGAATATCGCAACAGACAACGATTACATAGATATAAACTGGCAGACAGATTTGTACTCAAACTTTGTCCTTGACGTATATAACACAGATGGTCAGCTTATGCTGTCGGAAACTATCACAGATACAGACAAGGTAACAATAAACAATGTTGATGCGGGAACATACTACATATACCTTACCGCACTGCGTAACGGAACAGATGATGTATATAAAACCCAGGCAATGATAACTGCTGAGGTAACACTGCCTGAACCTGTTATAACAGAATACATACTTGATGAGGGCGAGAAATTCTATCCCGTTTATGAGGATTCGGAAATGGGACTTTTGTATTTCTATGATGAGGAAATAATCGAGGTCCCCGAAGTTTCATCGAACGGAAAAATAGTTAATACTAAAAAGAAAAAGATAACAGAAAAGCAAGTCAAGAGCGTTGCATACTATAAAACACTCTCACGAGAAATTTCACGTGTTGAGTGCTTTACAGGCTCAACTGTTCTTGATACACCAAAGACAGATACTGATACATATACATACTCAGGCGCTACAATGTCTATCTATGACGAAACATTAGGCAGTGCGGTTGTTAAAGAGGCAGAAAAGTATCTTGGCGTTCCCTACGTATGGGGCGGAACGACACCTAAGGGCTTTGACTGTAGCGGACTTGTACAGTACGTTTATAAAAATCTTGGTATTTCACTTGACCGTGTATCTCAGGATCAGGTTAAGCAGGGTATGCCCCTTACACGTGAGGAGCTTATGCCTGGGGATTTGGTATTCTTTGAGAAGGACGGCGACGTTCACCACGTAGGTATTTATGCAGGTGACGGATATATGATACACGCGCCATATACAGGCGCTGTCGTCAGCTATCAGTCAATAGACACACCATATTACCAATCACAGTTCTGCGGCGGCAGACGTGTATATTGAAAGAAAGGCTTGTAAATTAATATGAAAGCAAATACTGTTACTGCAACTGTAACACCAAAGAAAAGAAGCACTACAACAGCATTGATTGTTGTTTATACTTTACTTTCACTGTTCGCTCTTATTATGGGAATATATGATATTGCATCAGGCAAAAAAGTGTTTGGAATCTTGTTCCTTATTGCGGCATTGATACTTTTAGTGCTTGCACTTATAAAGGGCAATTCCGTATACGGCACTAACCTTAAAATCAAGAACGATACCCTATATTTAAAGCGTTGGGAGAACGGATTTTTACCCTATATACCTGATGGTACGTCTTTTTTCTCGGATTTAAAGCCTGCAAAAACGACAATCGTATCAGTGCCCATAGATAATGTATCACACGTATTTATAGGTACAAAGGACTTTATTAAACGTAACATAACAGACTCCGGAAAGAAGTTCTTAAAAGCAATATACCCATATGAGCGCTCATCAAAGAAGTCAAAGCGTGATGCCATATCAGGTGTGGATATGTTCTATATAGAAACAACCGATGGCGACTGTGCCTTTATGCCAATCCGTGATTACAGCGTTAAAAACGTAGTTGAGATTATAAAAAGGATATATGATGCTAACCCGCAAGTTGAAGTTAAAGTTAGTAACAGAGAGTACAAGAATTACATTATGAAGATACAAAACGTATAAAAACAGCACACAAAAAAGGCGAACCTCTAATGGCTCGCCTTTTAATTTGCGTAAATTCTGCACTATTTTAATGGTCTTTGGTGACGCTCATAATTTTGCCTGTTGTATGCACATACTTCGTGTAAAGATCAGTAGTACGGCCTACTGAAAGCTCGTTTGAATCGGCGGTTATATAGCTGTTCTCCGCTTCCTTGCCACGGGTTTTGATTGTTACATTTACAGTGTATCGCTCAGGCTGTTGTGCATTTACTATTTTTCCGTTTGCACGCTCTACCTGGGTTGAGGCAGGCTCTACTACTACATCTACTATTTCCCCAAGGTCCATACCTGATTTTTTATCGGTTACCTTGCCCTTTTTCTTCAGTGCCTCCACTGTGTAATCCTTAACACCTGACACCTTTACGGTATATACAAAGCCTTCATCTGATTTAACAGCCGTTGTTATTGTGCTTTTAAATCGAACAATAATACCTACTGCAACGACTATTATTAGTATTATAGCTAAAATATCAATCACGTTGAATTTACCTTTTATTTTTCCGTCCTTATTCATTTAGCCAAAATCTCCTTTCAGTTATTTCTCGTTAATCTCTATAACAAAGCCTTCAAGAGCATAGCCCTTGCCCCGAAACGGCATCTTTTCGCCTACCTTTACAACTGTACTGCCTGATGTATATGCCAACTCGTTTTCACTGACCTCAAGCTCAACAGTTGCATAAATATCAACCTTGCCATCAATGGGCTCTATTATATATTCACCGTCAATGGAGTTATACACCATAGTCTTGGCTTCCTCTGTCTTTACGGACTTTAATATGCCTGTGTCCTTTTCTGTGAGGCTTATGGTTATCTCATCGCCTTGGGATATTGCGTTTGCGACTTCCGTATCCTCTTTGGCAAGGAGAACAACAACCTCTATTGTCTTTGCATCCCCTGATGCTTTTTGAGCACCGAACACCTTAAAAATTGCAACGCCTGCAACTATAACAAGCAATACAATTAAGGTATCTACAAGAGTCCATTTCTTTTTCATTTGCATTATTTCCTTTCTCCGTTAATTGTTTTTATATATAAATCCTCTGTATTTTTAGTCATTATCTGTGACGTGAACGCAGAGTTGAAAATCTCCTTGCTCTTTTCTGACATTTTATTATACATTGCCTCGTCATTAAGCAAGCGTTCTATACCGCTTTTAAGTGCGGCGCTGTTCTGTTTCGGAACTACAAAACCGTTTTCGCCGTCGGTTATAACCCCGGGATTACCGCCGAAATCCGAAACCACCGCAGGAACGCCTATACTCATTCCCTCAAGGAGTGCAAGACTTGTAGCCTCTGTGCCGTAGGAGGCATTGACCTGTATATCGGTAATATTCATCAGCTTATCAACATCTGTTATAAAGCCTGTAAATATAACGTCTTTATCAAGCCCTAAATGCTTTACTTTATTTTTCAGCTCCGCCTCGTATGAGCCTGTGCCGGCTATAATGAATTTTGCCCTCACACCCTCATCAATGAGCATTTTAGCCGCCTCGATAAAGTAATTATGGCCTTTAATATCCTCAAGCCGTGCAACGATTGATATTACACGCTCACCATCATTTACCCCAAACCTACGGCGGATGAGATGCTTCTCGCTCTCGCTCTCCGGCTTTAAGCCGTCAACACCGTTTAGGATAACGCTTATTTTCTTTGCACTGACACCGGTGTCTGTCAGATTATCCTTTGCCGCCTCTGCCACTGCAATTATGCTGTCGCTGTAATGGTTGTTTATAATACCGTTAATAAGCTTGCCGGGGAATGTGGTAAGCCGTTTTGATTGGGGGAATACGCTATGGCGTGTATATATGACCTTCGCCCCCGACTGCCTTGCCGCAATACGTGCTGACATACTTGCGTGGGTATGGACAAGGTCAGGCTTTTCCGCCTTAAATATACGGCGGAATTCCTTTATTGCCCCTATATCTATTGACTTTTCAGCAATTCCTGCGACTTCTATAACCTCTATGCCGAGCCCTTCAATTTCAGGCTTTAAGAGGCTATCTGGCGGTAGGATTACCTTAACGTCAAGCTTGTCATAATCAAAATTCTTAAGGAGCGTTATAAGGCATTTTCCTGCACCGCCGATATTGGAATCGCTTGATACCTCAATTATTTTCTTTTTCACAGACATCCTCCTTCTTAATATGCGCTAAAGCAACGCTTATAGCTATAACCATAAAAAATACTGCCATAACACGATAGTTATAGAATGTGTAATCAAACAGGCTCTGGAACAAAAATCCCGCAACACCGACACCAAGTCCCAAAAGCATAAGAGAGTCTACGGACTTCTTATTATCTAATCTGTATCCGTTATGGGTACTCTTAAAAAATACCACAAGCACTGCTATAAATGCTGCAAGTGCACTGATACCGCCCTCAACAAGGAGCTGTAAATACGTATTATGTGCGTGAGGTGCGATTATCGCATTATAGGAAAACAGCGGATATACCTCCGAGAATGCCGCTTCTCCCATACCTATTCCGCCCATAAAGTAGTTTCTTACTATTCCCATTGCACCCATCCATATAAATACTCTGTATGAGGTTGAGGAATCACCCATATCGCCAATACTCAAAAGCCTGTCGATTATTGTCTGGGGCAGAACAAAGGGCAACGCACATAAAATGAGTGGTATAATCGCCCAAAGCCGTCCCTCATAGAAAGTTACAAACAATGCCGCACTTACCATAAAGCCAAGCCAACAGCCTCGTGACTGTGTAAGTATCAGGCAGAGAAACAGCACTGCCGAAATTGCGAGATACACCCATTTTGAAAGGGACTTCGCCTTGTCCTTTAAGAAAAATACAATTGATACAGGCAGAACAAGCAACAGATACTCACCTAAAACGTTTGGATTTGCAAGGGTGGAATACACTCGCATTGTTTCCTCCTCAAACATTTCCTCGTCAATCCAGGCATTTGAGGTTGTCCAGCCGAATACATACTGCATTACGCCGTAAATTGCAACAAGCGTACCGCTTATAACAAATAAACGCAATAGTCCGTACAATTTCTCTTTAGTGTCAATAGTGTTTATGACAGCAAAATAGAATGAGATAAACACAAAATACATTGCCCATACAGTAAGGCTTGCCATTCGTGCAAAGGAGAATATGCAGGATACCAAAAGCACTGCTAAAAACAGTATAAGTGTAACTCCTACGCCCTCACGACGCCATTTAAAGTCCTTATCCGTAAGAGATTTAATAACAAGTGAGAGCAGTGTCCATATACATATCCCTGCAAGGGGCATTGACGAAAATGGTATCAACGGTGCAACAAATACTGCCGCATACACTCCCGTTACGGGATATTGAAGTACCAATAACATTCCGAATAACGCAAAGGGTACTAAAATTCCCAACAAGGGTGATAAGAACATAACAACACCTGTTATTACACCTACTATTACACCTGCTATAAGCCTTAGGCCACCCTTCGTTTTATGGTCCTCCCAAAAATCAAAGGTAATATTTTTAACTCCTGCACAGGCTTTTACAAAATCAACAAGCTTTGATGTGCCTAAAAATCCCATTATGTTCATATTAGGGATAACAAGCAGTGCAAAAACTACCGATGCTACTGCAATGTATCGGTTTATATAGCCTGTACCAATAAATTTTAATATGTTATATACAAGGCTTGAAACAAACATCATAATGCCCCAGAATCGTGTATTTAATGCCATAAAGTTATGGGTATAACGGCGTGCAGTTTCGCAGAGAATGCTTTTTTTAACAGCCGACGAGAGCCCGTCCCCGATTTTACCGCTTATAAATTCAAGGAACGTAAACGGTGCCATAGTTATCCGCTTTAAAAAGCCATCAGGGTGTCTCGGATTTTTCTTTAAGGTGCGTGTTATTATACTGCTGTTCCAGGAACGGCTAAGTGCTGAATTTATGTTCTCGATTACAGCACCAAGCTTACTTGTCCTAAACCTTGTGGTTACCTCTTTTAGAGTCTTTGTTACACCTCTGATAATACAACTTCTCATATATATTCACCCTCATCTCCTTTTTCCTATTATTCTCGTTATTTCATCTGTCTTTAAGATAATAAGCATAACACCATATACAATTATGCCGATAACGGCACATACAATACAGGTTATGATGTTGTCTGAAAATGTATTGCCCAAACCCATAAGGCTGTAAACAAGCTTTATTACGACCGCCATAACAATGGTTGAGGCTATGATTTTCAATATTGATTTAACGTCCGATTTCTTTATCAGTGTCGGAAACTTTTTTATGAGCATACCGCCGTTTAGAAGTGCATTTACCATACTTCCGAATGCCGCAGCTAAAGCAAGTCCGCCTGTTAGCCTTGTAATATCCTCCCTTATAAGTCCGTTTATTGACACTACAAAAACTACGTTAAATACCATACTTATAATTGATGTTACCATAGGCGTAACAGACTTTTTCATTGAAAAGAAGGTCTTTGATAATACCTCGTTTATGGCAAGGAACAACATTCCCAAAGCGTAACAGGAAAGTGCGTTTGCAACTACTCCCACATCTCCCTTTAATGCACCGTGGCCGTAGATAATATTTGTAATGGGTACCGATAAAATCATAACCCCTGCCATAAGAGGTGCAATAACCATAATTATCGCCTTAAGCGACATTAAGACAAGTGCGTTTGCCTCCTCCCTGCCCTCTCTT
>CAKSGP010000072.1 GCA_934454745.1 uncultured Clostridia bacterium | reverse complement strand
CAAAAACATTAAAAGACGGTGACGGGCAGTTGAGTCTGTTCTAAATCTGTCCATCAATATAAATCAAACGAAAAGGAGAATAGGTGTATGAACGAAAAAAAGCATATGTTTGATAAAGATGCCAACGAACTGTACAAGCCGTTTCCAAAAGAGCTTTTTAAAGCATACGGCGTAAAACGCGGGCTTCGTAATGAGGACGAAACAGGTGTTATGGCAGGACTTACAGCAGTAGGTCAGGTTAATGGATATTATATAGAGGACGGCGAGAAATTTCCCATAGAAGGTGTTTTAAAATATCGCGGATACAACATTGCAGACATTGTAAGAAGCTGTGAGGAAGAACGCAGATTTGGTTACGAGGAGGTAGTTTTCTTGCTTCTTTTCGGAAAACTTCCAAACCGTGACCAGCTTGAAAAGTTTTCGGATATTATAGGCGGATTGCGTCCCTTGCCTGATGGTTTTGCAGAGGATATGATACTTAAGGCTCCATCATCAAATATAATGAACAAGATGGCAAGAAGTGTACTTGCAATGTATTCCTACGACGATAATCCGGACGAAACTACGGTAGAAAATATATTAAGACAGTCAATTGAGCTTATAGCACGTCTTCCTGTTATGGCAGCAGTAGGTTATCAGGCAAAACGCCACTACCGTGATGGAGAGAGTATGTATCTGCACGTTCCCCAGACAAATTTGTCAACTGCTGAGAATTTGCTATATATGCTTCGTCCTGATAATCAATATGCACGAGAGGAAGCGGAAATGCTTGATGTGCTGCTGATGGTTCAGGCTGAACACGGCGGCGGTAACAACAGTGCATTTACAACACGTGTTGTATCATCATCAGGTACTGATACATACAGTGCTATTGCAGCAGCAATTGGCTCCTTAAAGGGGCCAAAGCACGGCGGTGCAAATGCAAAGGTTCTCGGAATGATGGAGGATATAAAAGCACACGTTTCTGATTGGGAAGATGAGGCAGAGGTAGCAAATTATATTGATAAGATACTTTGCAAGGAAGCCTATGATGGTGCAGGACTTATATATGGTATGGGACACGCTGTATATACATACTCAGATCCCAGATGTATTCTGCTTAAAGAACGTGCAGAGAATCTCGCTAAAACCAGCCCCGAATGGCAGAAAGAATTTGAATTGTATAAGCTTGTAGAAAAGCTTACACCCGAATGTTTTAAGCGTATAAAGAAAAACGAAAAGGTTATGTGTGCAAATGTTGATATGTATTCGGGATTCGTTTACAAGATGCTTGGAATACCGTCAGAAATGTACACACCGATTTTTGCTGTATCAAGAATTGCAGGCTGGTGTGCACACAGACTTGAGGAAACGATAGGCTGTTCAAGAATTATCCGTCCGGCATATAAGTCAATAGCAAAGAAAAGAGCCTATGTTCCCTTAGAGGAGAGATAATTACTATTTGTGCCGACATAAGGCGGCGGAATGGAGTTTTTTATGAAGGATAGAGTTAATATTCTTGGTGTATGGGTGGATATGGTAAATATTCATAGTGCGGCAGACAGAATAATGCAGTTTTTTAACGAGGACGGATTCCATAAGGTATATACGCCTAATTCTGAAATAATAATGGCGGCATATAAAAATGAAGAGTTCTCTAAAGTTTTAAACAATGCAGAGCTTCTTACTGCTGACGGCATCGGTGTTGTGTATGCCTCAAAAATTCTTGGGAAACCAATATCGGAGCGTGCGGCAGGCTATGATATTGCCTGTGAGGTATTAGACCGTATAAAAGGCACTTCAAGAAGTGTATTTTTGTTCGGCGGACAGCCTGGGGTGGCAGAAATTGCGGCGAAAAACCTTAAAGAGCAATATCCCGGTATTGCAATAGCAGGTACAAGAAACGGCTATTTTAAGCCTGAGGAGGAACAGGGGATAGTTGATGAAATTAATAATTCCGGTGCTGATTTAATATTTGTATGTCTTGGAGCACCCAAGCAGGAGCTTTGGATTGATAAATACAGGGATAAGCTTAATGCTAAGGTTGCAATGGGTATCGGCGGAAGTCTTGACGTGTTTGCAAAAACTGTCTCGCGTGCACCTGAATTTTACTGTAAACACGGACTTGAATGGTTTTATAGGCTTATGAAACAGCCAAGTCGTGCAGGACGTATGCTTGCGTTACCTAAATTCGGTTTTACTGTTCTTGTAAAGGGCAGAAAGTTCAAGCAGAGTGAGGAATAATTATGGGAATATTAATTGCGATTGAGGGTACCGATTCAAGCGGAAAGCAAACACAATCGGAGAAGCTTTATAAAACCTTAATGGATATGGGTATTCCCTCAAGACTTGTTTCATTTCCTGCATATGATTGCGACTCCTCTGCATTGGTAAAAATGTATCTTGCAGGGGAATTTGGCGACAATCCTGATGATGTTAATGCCTATGCCGCATCAACCTTTTATGCAGTGGACAGATTTGCCACCTTTCGCAAGGACTGGGGCAAGGATTATGATAACGGCACAGTAATAATTGCAGACAGATACGTTCCGTCAAATATTATACATCAGGCATCAAAAATAGACGATGCAAGTGAGAAAGAAAAATTCATAAGCTGGCTCTTGGAGCTTGAGTATGGGCATTTGGGACTTCCGTGTCCTGATGCAACCATTTTTCTTGATATGCCCACTGAAATGGCACAAAAACTTATGGCAGAGCGTGTAAATAAAATTGATAATTCGGATAAAAAGGATATTCACGAGCGTAATAGCAAATACTTAAAAAAGAGCTATAATAATGCCAAGGATATTGCAAATATTCTTGGCTGGAGTGTTATATCCTGTGTTGATTGTGACGGAAATGTCAGGGATATTTCCGATATTTCAAATGACATAAGAGAGCTTGCACTATCATTAATATCAAATAACAGGTAGAATAAATGGAAAATAGATCATATATAAAGACTGTCACGGCGTGTTTTATAGGTTTTGTATCTCAAGCAATAGCGGTGAATTTTGCACCGCTATTATTTGTTACCTTTCATAAAACCTATGGGATACCCTTTGAGAAAATAACATTTTTAGTAATAATTAATTTTGTTATACAGCTTTTAACGGATATTGCAGCATCAAAATATGCAAAAAGGATAGGGTATAGGACCTGCCTTGTGCTATGCCATATTATGTGCGGTACAGGACTTTGCTTAATGGCATTTATGCCATCATTAACAGATCCATTTACAGCACTTGTTATAGCAGTTGGGGTATATGCTGTGGGTGCAGGGTTGATTGAGATATTGCTCAATCCTGTTATAGAAGCCTGTCCTATTAAAAATAAGACAAGAATTATGAGCATTATGCACTCATTCTATTGTTGGGGAGTCGTGGGGGTTGTACTGATTTCTACGGCGTTCTTTGCGGTGTTTGGTATAGATAACTGGAAAATCCTCACATGTCTTTGGGCAGTAATACCATTTATAAATGCTTGCTTATTTATAAATGCTCCCCTTTATCCTATTGCAGAGGAAACGGAGGATAAACCCAATTATATGGAGCTTTTCTCACAAAGAGTATTCTGGATAATAATGGTTATAATGCTTTGTGCGGGAGCCTCGGAGCTTACAGTGGGACAATGGGCATCAACCTTTGTTGAGGAAGGCTTTAAATTCCCAAAAGCCTGGGGAGATATTATAGGTGTGTGCGGTTTTTCTCTGTGTATGGGAATTGTGAGAACGGTTTATGCAAAATATTCACATCACATCTCTCTTTATTGGATGCTTATTGCCAGTGCCATACTATGTATCATAAGTTATATTCTTATAGGTGTCCCAAATTCTGCATTATCAGGACTTTTGGGCTGTCTCCTTTGCGGATTGTCTGTTGCTATGTTCTGGCCCGGTGTAATAGTGTTAGCATCACAGCGTGTAAAGTCAGGCGGTACTACTATGTATGCACTTTGTGCTTTTGGTGGCGACATAGGCTGCTCAACTGGCCCGGCATTAGCAGGGTTTATGACGGGGGTTCTTGGGGGTAATTTACGGCTTGGGATATTATGCAGTATAATTTTCCCTGTAATACTTCTTATTGGGGTGGCACTTCTGTATCATAATAAATAATCAAATTACGTGTATAATATTTATGAGGTGATTACAATGTGTACAGCTTTAAATTATAATTCAAAACACCATTATTTTGGACGAAATCTTGACTGGGAAACGTCCTATGGCGAATAGGTGGTAATAACATCGAAATTATTTCCTGTAAATTTCAGGAAGGAAAAGTCTGTAACTTCTCATTATGCAATAATCGGAATGGGAATAATCTGTGAGGATTATCCGCTGTATTTTGATGCTGTGAATGAAAAAGGACTTTGCGTTGCAGGCTTGAACTTTCAGGGTAATGCAGTTTATAATACGCCTGTTGAGGGAATGTATAATATTACACCTTTTGAATTTATCCTATGGGTTTTATCTAAATGTGAAACGGCAGATGAAGCTAAGACACTTCTTTTGAAAACAAATATAATAGATATGCAGTTTAATAAAGATTATCCTCTTACGCCTATGCACTGGATAATATCTGATAGGGAGAAGTCCATTGTTGCAGAACCTGTATCACAAGGCTTAGAAATATACGATAATCCCACAGGGGTTTTAACAAACAACCCGCCGTTGCCTATGCAGTATCAGAATCTAAATAACTATATGTCACTTTCTCCGTCACAGCCTCAAAATACCTTTTCAAAGAAACTGAACCTTGAAACCTATTCAAGAGGAATGGGCGCATTGGGTTTGCCGGGAGATTATTCATCACAATCACGGTTTGTAAGAGGCGTTTTTGTCTCTCATAATATGCACAAATGTGATAATGAGAAGGATAGTGTAAATCAGTTTTTCCATATGCTGTCTGCAGTAGAACAGCCAAAAGGCTGTGTTATAACCGAGAACGGCTTAGAGTACAGTATATACTCATCTTGTATGAACGCCGATAAGGGAATATATTATTATAAACATTATGAAGATAACTGCATATTTAAAGCAGATATGGGCGAATATGACATATCGAGTGATAAACTGATACGTGCAGATTGTAAGAAAGCTATTTAGTCCCAAAAGATGAGGGCTGTTAAATAGTCCAAGGGGTGCATAAAAATTGCGTAGTAGTTTTAATGACTGTGACGCTTTTTTATGCACCCCTTTTTTTAACACTTGATTTTTATAGTGGTGTATGATAGAATATAAATACACATGATGTAAGGGGGATTTATATGAACTTTATTAAACCAAAAGCAGACTTTGACCTCATAAGCTTAGGCGAGGTTATGTTAAGACTCTCTCCGCCCGACAAAGAAAAAATATCTCAGAGCGAAGTATTTGAAAAAAACTGCGGAGGCTCAGAGTTTAATGTTGCATCAGGTGCTGCAAATTTAGGTATTCGTTCGGCAATTGTTACCAAACTTCCTAAAAATAAAATGGGACATTTTATAGCCAGGAGAATACGCTATGGCAGTGTTTCCGATGATTATGTTGTATGGGATTATTCCAATGAAAAAAGACTTGGTATTTATTATTACGAAAGTGGTGTATATCCTCGTAAATCTGCAGTTGTATATGATAGGGCAAATTCTTCGGTGTGTAGCCTTGGTTTAGGTGATATCCCTTGCGAAATTTATAATAAAACAAGGGTGTTTCATATAAGCTCAATAACTCTTGCGCTTGGCGCTACACTTCAGAATACTGCATTAGAGGTTATAAAAAGGATGAAGGAGCAGGGTGTTGCTATAAGCTTTGATGTCAACTATCGTGCTACACTTTGGAGCGAAGAGGATGCAAGAAAGGTTATAACAAGCATTCTTCCGCTTGTAGATATACTCTTTGTTTCAGAGGAAACCTCTCGCCGTATGATGCAAAAAACAGGCTCTCTTGACGAAATAATGAAGAGATATGCCGATGAATACGGATGCAAAATTGTTGCTACAACTTGTAGAGAGGTTGTTAGCCCCACCAAGCACAACTTCGGCTCCAGAATATATTACGATGGCAACTTCTACGAAGAACCACGCTATGAAAATATTGAGGTTATAGACAGGGTAGGGAGTGGCGATGCATATGTTGCAGGTATTCTCTATGGCATACTTTCGGGAATGAAAATTGAAGATGCTATGTCGGTGGGAAATGCCTTAAGTGCGATTAAAAATACAGTTTCGGGTGATTTGTCTATAAGCTCTATTGATGAGGTCATGTCTGTTATATCATCCCACAAAGCTGTAGGAATTCAAGACGAAATGACAAGATAAAAAATATGTGGAGTGCCCTAAAGGGATACTCTGCATATTTCTTGTTAAAAATTAGGTATTCATAAGGTACAATGAATTAGGTTAAGACATCAGATGTAATAATAATCAGTAAAGCATAATAAACTATATGAGGGATTAATGTATGTACATATATAAGGAACTGCAAAATGGAATAAAGGTATATGCCGAAGTCGTGCCCTATGCTGAATCGGTTTCCCTTGGAGTTTGGGTGGGTAACGGTTCACGTCACGAAAAAGCAGAAGAAAACGGAATGTCTCATTTTATTGAGCATATGGTATTTAAGGGGACAGAATCAAAGTCAGCGCGTGATATAGCTATTAAAATGGATTCGGTGGGCGGTCATTTAAACGCCTTTACAACCCGTGAATGTACTTGCTTCTATACAAAGACCTTAAGCGAACATACAGAGGTGGCAATGGATGTTCTTTCGGATATGGTGTTCTGCCCCAAATTATCCCGCGAGGATATGGACCTTGAACGCAGAGTGGTGCTTGAGGAAATTGCAATGTACGAGGATAGTCCAGAGGATGTTGTGTATGACCTGTTTTCAGAGGCAGTATGGGGCAAGACGCCTATGGGCAGACCTATACTTGGTGCTTCTGAGCAATTATACAATATAACACCTGAATCTATGCGTGAGTATATGAAATCTCATTATACATCAAAAAGTATAATCATTGCCGCCGCAGGTAAAATAGACGATTCGCTTTTCGAAAAGCTTAATGAATATTTTGGTAAACGCAATATATCTGACAATGAAGTAACATACGAAAAAGCCGTGTACAGCCCAAAGAGAGCATCATTAAACCGCGATTTTGAGCAGATACAGCTTGTTACGGGATTTAACGGTATAGATATATATGATGATAGAGTGTATTCCTTGCTTGTTTTTAATAATGTATTCGGAAGCGGAATGTCATCGAGGCTATTTTATAACATACGTGAAAAATGCGGTCTTGTATATTCAATAGGTGCAGGACACAGTGCATATCAGGATACAGG
>CAKSGP010000071.1 GCA_934454745.1 uncultured Clostridia bacterium | reverse complement strand
TAACAATATCCTCTGCAAGAACCTGTGACTTGATATATTCTCCGTTACGGTTGAATATATCAGAAATCTTATCATTGCCCGAAACGTAAACTGTAATATGGTCCATAACCTCAAAACCTGAATCCTTACGCATATTCTGAAGCTTTGAAACCAGCTCACGTACAAATCCTTCCTCGATAAGCTCATCAGTAAGCTTTGTTTCAAGAACAACTGTAATTGAGTTATCGCCATCTGTTACGTAGTCATCAGATTTAACTGTTTCAATCAGTAAATCCTCAACAGAAAGTGCCTCACTTACACCATTAACTTCAATGGTGAGTGTGCCTCTGGAATTTAGCTCTGCCATCGCCTTTGTGCCGTCTATATTTGCAAGAATTTCACGAACAGTATTAATATCCTTTCCGAAACGTCTGCCCAAGGTTTTAAGCTGCGGCTTAAAGCTGTACGAAGCAAATTCGGACACATCGTCAACAAATTCAACATTTTTGATATTAAGCTCTGTTTTGATAATATCCTTATAGAACTCTTTAAGCTCTGACTTCGCCTTAACGTATATAGCGTTAAGAGGCTGACGGCTCTTTAGTCCTGATGTGTTACGGCAAGCTCTGCCCAGAACAACAATGTCAACAACCTCGTCCATACTCTCCTCAAGTTCAATATCAATATATTTATCACATACCATGGGGAAGTCGCAAAGGTGTATGCTTTCAGGTGCGTCGCTGTCAATTGAACGAACAAGATTCTGGTAAATATCCTCAGTCATAAACGGAATCATAGGTGCAGCCGCCTTTGCGATTGTAACCAATGATGTGTAGAGTGTCATATACGCATTAATCTTATCCTGAGTAAGCTCCTTTGTCCAGAAACGCTGACGGCAAAGACGTACATACCAGTTTGACAAATCGTCAACAAGCTTATCAAGTACCTTTGTAGTTTCTGTTATCTTGTAGTTTTCAAGATTGTTATCGACCTCGCGTACAGCTGAATTGACACGTGAGAGCATCCATTTATCCATCACTGAAAGCTTATCATAGTCAAGAGTGTACTTTGAAGCATCAAAGCTGTCAATATTTGCATAAAGTACGAAGAAAGCGTATGTATTCCATAGAGTACCCATAAACTTTCTCTGCCCCTCTGTAACTGCCTTATCGTGAAATCTGTTAGGAAGCCAGGGTGCTGAATTTGAGTAGAAATACCATCTTACAGCGTCTGCACCATGCTTTTCCAATGCCTCAAAGGGGTCAACTGCATTTCCCTTTGATTTTGACATCTTCTGCCCGTTTTCGTCCTGAACAAGACCTAAAACTATAACGTTCTTATAAGGTGCTTTATTAAACAGGATTGTGGATTCTGCAAGAAGTGAATAGAACCAACCTCTTGTCTGGTCAACTGCTTCACTAATGAAGTCAGCAGGGAAGTTCTCCTCAAATATTTCCTTGTTTTCAAATGGATAGTGCCACTGTGCAAAAGGCATTGCACCTGAATCGAACCAACAGTCAATAACCTCCGGAACTCGGTGCATTTCACCGCCGCAATCCGGACATTTTAGTGTCACTTCATCAACAAAGGGACGGTGAAGCTCAATATCGTCAGGACAATTATCCGACATTTCTTTAAGCTCTGCTATGGAGCCTACAACGTGACGCTTTCCGCAAGAACATTCCCAAACGTTAAGGGGTGTGCCCCAATAACGGTTACGGCTGATTCCCCAGTCCTGAACATTTTCAAGCCAGGAGCCGAATCTGCCATCGCCTATGGTTTTTGGTATCCAATTAACAGTCTTGTTATTCTTTATAAGGTCATCTTTAACCTCGGTCATTTTTATAAACCAGGTATCACGTGCGTAATAGATAAGGGGAGTATCACATCTCCAGCAGAAAGGATAGCTATGCTCAAACTTAGGAGCATTAAAGAGCAGTCCGCGCTCGTCAAGGTCCTGTAATACAAGCTTGTCTGCATCCTTACAGAACACGCCCGGCCAGTTTGTTTTCTCTGTCAAACATCCCTTGCCGTCAACAAGCTGTAAGAAGGGAAGGTCATATCTCATTCCTACCTTTGAGTCGTCCTCACCGAATGCCGGTGCAATATGAACGATACCTGTACCGTCTGTAAGAGTAACGTAGTTATCGCAGGTTACGTAGTATGCTTTCTTATCTAAATCCTGCTGTTCGTAAAGGCCTGTGTATTCCATACGCTCAAGGTCTTTTCCTGTGTAAGTTTCTATAACTTCTGTTTCTGTGTCCCCGAAATTAGATTCTACCAATGCTTCTGCAAGAATATAGTATGAATTTTCAGCCTTTATCTTAACATATGTTTCATCGGGATTTACACATAGTGCAACGTTTGATGGAAGTGTCCAGGGGGTAGTAGTCCAAGCAAGGAAATAAGTATTTTCCTGTCCCTTCACGGCAAATTTTGCCGTTGCACTGCGTTCCTTAACGTCTTTATAGCCTTGGGCAACTTCGTGTGATGAAAGGGGCGTTCCGCATCTTGGGCAGTAAGGCACAATTTTATAGCCCTTGTACAAAAGTCCCTTTTCCCATATTTTCTTTAGTGCCCACCATTCTGATTCAATAAAGTTATTGTCATATGTTACATATGGATCGTCCATATCTGCCCAGAAACCAACGGTTGATGAGAAATCCTCCCACATACCCTTGTATTTCCAAACACTTTCTTTACATTCCTGTATAAAGGGAGCAAGACCGTAGTCCTCTATCTGCTCCTTGCCATTTATACCGAGCTTTTTCTCAACTTCAAGCTCGACTGGTAAGCCGTGTGTATCCCAGCCTGCCTTACGTATAATTTTATAGCCCTTCATTGTACGGTATCGTGGGATCATATCCTTTATTACACGTGTTAGGACGTGACCGATATGGGGTTTACCGTTAGCTGTGGGCGGACCGTCATAGAAAGTATAGACGGGACCATGAGCCTTTGTATCAATACTCTTTTGGAATATGTTATTGTCTTTCCAAAACTGTTCAACCTTTTTTTCTCTTTCAACAAAGTTTAGGTTGACATCAACTTTTCTATAAGTAGACATTTTATTACCTCCGTAAATGTGTCCGGAATTATTAATATTTATCCAGAATATACCCAATTATTATATTACAAAACAAAACGATTGTCAAGAATTTATGTGAAATAACAATCATCTTTTAAATGCAAATTCCTGTGATTATTCCTATAACCGCCGAAAGACAGATTATGAGAATAGGGTGTGCCTTTTTAAATGCAAGAACGGTCATAACCGCAGTTGTCCCGACAGAGATCCAGAGCATAGGATTTGCAAGATTTATACCTGATGTAAAAAACGGCTCAAATACGGTTTTGCCAATTGATATAACAGCTGCCGCTATAAGTCCTATAACCGCAGGTTTAAGTCCGGACATAACTCCTTTTATTGCCTTGCTCTCCTTAAATTTCTCAAAGAAATGTGCAACAATCAGTATTACTATAAAAGACGGCAGAACAACACCCAGTGTTGAGCAGAATGAGCCTAATATATTTCCCCAGAAACCGAATTGACCGCCCATTTCAGAGCCGATATACGTTGCGATATTAATTGCAAAGGGACCGGGGGTTGATTCTGAAACAGCAATATAATTTACAAGGTCAGCTTGGGAAATCCAATTCTTCGCGATTACCTCCGCCTGTATAAGGGGGAGCATTGCATAGCCTCCGCCGAATGTAAAAAGTCCGATTTTAAAGAAGGTATAAAATAATTCGAGGAAAATCATTTCTTTGCCCTCCTCTCATTGATAAGCGATGCTATAAGTCCGAGAATACCGCTTGATACTATAACAATAAGTACGTGAATATCAAAAAATGCCGTTATAATGAATGCAGAGATTGCAATAAAATATGCAAGCCCCATTTTTGGGATTTTTTTATACATTGTCCACCAGGCTTTTATAATCAGTGCAAGAACACCCGCACGTATTCCCACAAAAGCATACTGAACGTATTTTATATCCTGGAACTCACGTAAAACGAATGAAATAGCCAGTATTATTATAAATGACGGCAATACAACGCCCAAGGTTGCGAAAAATGAACCAAAAACCCCTGCCACTTTGTATCCTATAAAGGTTGCCGAGTTAATTGCAATGGGGCCAGGGGTTGATTCTGCAATGGCAATAACCTCAAGAATATCGTCATCACTTACCCAATTATTCTTTTCAACTGCCTCACGCTGTATAAGGGGAATCATTGCATAGCCTCCGCCGAATGTAAAAAGTCCAATTTTGAAAAAAGTCAGGAACAGCTCTAAGAGCTTGTTTTTCATATAAATCCTCCATTCCGCCGCCAAGCGGCGACACAAAATTAGCGTGAAAAAGAAGCAAGCAGGTCGCTTGAAATACGACGTTTGTTTTTCACGTTAATGTTCTCCGTTTTTAATATGCTTATATATTTTACTATATATCTCAGAATATGTCAAACATAAAATAAAGTTTTAGGATAAAATATTAATGGGATATGAATTTTTGTTAAAAGACTTGATTTTTCACCCTTATTGTGATAGTATGTATAAGAAATTAAAGGAGCATATAAGTCTGAGAAATTTACGGACTTACTTTTGGAAGGAGTATATATATGAAAAAAGTGTTGGCAGTTATAGCGGCAATGTCACTTGTATTTTCTATGGCGGCTTGCGGTAAGAACAGAGATTCAGGCAAAACCGTAACTCAAGGCGGTGCGGCAGTTGATTCTGATGGAAATGAAATAAAGGGTTCTACAATTGACGGTGCAGGCAAAGAAGTTGATATGGATAAAATTGACGGAAAAAGCCTTAGTTCAGAAAAAATTGAAGGCGTAAAGACCAATGGTGAGGTTGCAGGATTTGATATTTCAATTGATGAGGCAAAGATTGTTGAAAATGAGGATTCAAATATTATTGTTATTTCATTCTCATTTAAGAACACATCAAGCGAGCCTCTTGCCTTTGACAATTTATTCTCTACTGATGTTACACAGAATGGTTCAAAGCTTATGCCGACAGTTGTTAATGCAGAGGGTATAAACGTACTTTCAGGTGTAGAGATTATTGACCCGGGTCAAAAAACAAAGGTACAGAAAACATATATCATATCTGATGAGGAAAACCCGGTAGAGGTTATGGTTTATAAATACGCAGAGCCCACAGGCGATATTCTTAAAAAGGTATTTAATGTAAAATAAGTTGTTTTTACTTTTGCAAAGGCACAGACTGTTATGGTCTGTGCCTTTGCCTTTTGTCCATAAGCTCTGCCGTTGCGGCAAAGAGTACATCTCCTGATGAGTTAATTGCCGTTTCAAAGGAGTCCTGAATAACACCTATTATAAAGCCTATGCCTACAACCTGCATTGCAATATCGTTATTAATATTAAATAGTGAGCAAGCCATAGGTATCAGCAGTAATGAACCGCCTGTCACACCTGATGAGCCGCAGGCACCAAGTGTTGCAACAATACTTAGTACAAGTGCTGTGGGAATATCAACGCTTATTCCCAGGGTATTTGCCGCAGCAAGAGTCATAACGGTTATGGTAACCGCGGCTCCGTTCATATTAATAGTTGCACCTAAAGGGATTGAAACGGAATAGATATTTCTGTTAAGTCCGAGTTTTTGGCACAGCTCCATATTAACAGGTATATTTGCCGCCGAGCTTCGTGTAAAAAATGCAGTAATTCCGCTGTCTTTAAGACATCTGAAAACTAACGGAAAGGGATTTTTCCTAAGTGCCACGGCAACGATTATGGGGTTTACAACCAACGCAACCGTCAGCATACAACCTGTTAAAACTGCAAGAAGTACACCGTAATCAGTAAAAATTTCAATGCCGTTTGATGCAACGGAGGAGTACACAAGTCCCATAATTCCAAAAGGTGCAAAGGCAATAATCCAACTAACGACTTTTGTTACTGCATCTGCAATGTTTTGTAAAACCGCCTTTGTTGTATCGCTTGCGTGTTTTAGTGCCATGCCTAAAACTACCGCCCAAAAAAGTATGCCCGTATAATTTGCATTAAACAAAGCTTCAATGGGGTTTGAAATCATATTCATAATAAGATTTTTAAATACGTCTGCAATATTTGCAACAGATGACGAGCTTACAGCTGTATCTGAAAGCTTAAGCGTTATGGGGAACAGTCTGCTTGCCATAACCGCAACGAATGCGGCAAGGAACGTACTTAGGAGATACAAAAATATAACCGTTGCAAAATTCCTGCCAATACCTGATTTTGCATTTGCAAGTGAGCTTATGACAAGCACAAGAACAAGAATCGGAGCAATTGCCTTTAATGTACCTACAAATACCTCGCCGAATATTCCCGTCACCGTCGCAGACGGAGCAAAAAACCCGATAAGTACGCCTGCCATAAGACCTATGGCAATGCGTAGAATCGGGTTTGTATTTTTATAAATATTTATAATCCTTCTCAAATAATGACAATCCTTTCAATAAACAGCCGTTATTTAAAGAAAAGCGGAAGCTTTTCAAGATATATAATATCCTTTCTGTCAGCGGAATCACCCTCTGCTAGTACTGCCGCCTCACCGCATATTGTTGCATCTGCCTTCTTGCAGAATTCCTCAACTGAACGGAGTGACTCGCCTGTGCTTATTACGTCGTCTACTATAAGAACACGCTTGCCCTTTAGCATTGCCATATCGTCCTCGCCGAGATACATTGTCTGCTCTTCTGCTGTTGTAATGGATTTTACTGTTACCTTTGTGGGATTTTTCATATATAGCTTTATGGATTTTCTGACAACAACGTATGATTTACCTGATTGACGTGCCATTTCATAAGCTAATGGAATCCCCTTTGATTCTGCTGTTAAGATAATATCGAATTCAGGCACCTTCTTAAGAAGCTCCGTTGCACAGGCAACCGTAAGCTCAACATCAGAGAACATAATAAACGCCGCAATATCAAGCTTTTCGTTTATTGAACAGTAGGGAAGCTCCCTCTCAAGTCCCGCAATATTCATCTTATAACAATTTTTCATTTTATTATAACCCTCTTTATGTAGTATTTCATACAAATTATAACATTATTCCTGATCAAAGTCAATATTTTTATCTAATAGAAAATTAGAAATTTCCTATTAGCAAAAAAGTATACATATTGGAGTGAAGTGCAACGAAACGACAGTCACGATAGTGACATTTTTATTTTGCATTTTTCCCTTCAATTAGTAGTTTACAAATAAAAAAAAATATGATATAATAGACGTGTATACAGGCGTTTGTGCTTGCGATATAGCTTGAAAGATGAAATAGGATTAAATTTTAAATATACGGAGGGCAAATATTTTAACAGAAGCAAAGATAGAATTTATAGAGTTTATGATGGAATCAGAGG
>CAKSGP010000070.1 GCA_934454745.1 uncultured Clostridia bacterium | reverse complement strand
GTCCTGATCTTGTAAGATTCAGCGTAGGAATTGAGAATGCAGATGATATTATTGCAGATATTGATCAGGCATTAAATAATGCTCAATAAAATTCACTATGCAAACAGAGAAAAGGAGCAACTATGAAAATTGCAATAATTGGTCTTGGACTTATGGGCGGATCAATGGCACACCGATTAAGAGGATTTCGCAATTGTACGATTGCGGCATACAACAGATCCCAAGAAAGCCTTGATCTTGCACTTGCTGACGGTGTAATAGATGAAGGATATAATAATGCAGGCGATGCTATGGATGACGCAGATCTTATAATAATGTGTCTGTACCCACAGCTTAACATTGATTTTGTAAAGGAGAATGTGCACCGCATAAAAGATGGTGCGGTAATTACTGATGTAACGGGTGTTAAGGGATTTATAGTAAAGGAAATGAAAAAAATCCTCCCCGATACAGTTGATTTTATCGGCGGACACCCTATGGCAGGCAGAGAAGTAGGCGGATATAAAAGCTCCACCGATACACTTTATGATAATGCACCATACATCATAACACCTGACAAGTCAAATAAGCCTGAAAATATACAGCTTATACGTGATATGGCAAAATATATAGGCTGTCGTGAGGTTGTGACAACAACTCCTGATGAGCATGATTCGATTATTGCGTACACATCACAGCTTATGCACGTGGTTGCAGTTGCTTTGTGCGACAATCCATTGATTGAAAGGGGCAGTTCATTTGCCGGCGGAAGCTTGCAGGACTGCACAAGGATTGCGGTTATCAACGAGAAAATGTGGAGTGAGCTTTTTGTGGAGAACAAAGAGCATCTTGCATACCGTATAACCGAATTTCAGGATTGTCTTGAAAGAATTAAACAGGCAACCCTAAAGGGCGACAGAGCCGAGCTTGAAACAATAATGAAACACGCAACAGAACAGAAACTAAAATGGCTTATGAAATAACATATAAAATAAGGAATGATTTATTATGCCGAGAAATGAAAAAGAAACAGAGGGTTTAACCCTTTTAGGAAATAAAAAGACGCTGTATCGGGATGATTATGCACCGGAAGTTCTTGAAACCTTTGTAAACAAGCATCAGGAAAATGATTATATGGTTACTTTTAACTGTCCGGAGTTTACAAGCCTTTGCCCCATCACAGGTCAGCCGGATTTTGCTGAGATTAAGATTAACTATATCCCGGACGTTAAGATGGTAGAATCCAAGTCCTTAAAGTTGTATCTTTTCAGCTTCAGAAACAGGGGCGATTTCCACGAGGACTGTGTAAATATAATTATGAAGGACCTTGTTAAGCTTATGGAACCAAAATATCTTGAGGTTAAAGGAATATTCACCCCCCGAGGCGGAATTTCAATTCACCCGTTTGCAAATTATGGAAAAAAAGGTACAAAATATGAAAAACTTGCAGAGGAAAGATTATTTTTAACACTGCCGATAGTTTGAGCGGTATAACGTGAAAAATAAACGTCGCATCACATCTTTGAAGCCTGCCTTGAAGTATACACATACGTCAGCGACAGTCTTCCGAGCGACATGATTGCTTGTTTACGTTAGATTTGTGCCGCCGCTTGGCGACGGAATGGAGGATTAAGATGAGAAAAGCATTGGTAATATTGTCAGGCGGTCAGGACAGTACAACGTGTATGTTCTGGGCAATAGACAGATTTGGAAAAGAAAACGTATCCGCAATCGGATTTGATTACGGTCAAAGGCATAAAAAAGAGCTTGATTGCGCAAAGGACATCTGCGAGAGTGCAGGGATTGCATACGAGGTAATACCTACGCCTATAATAAACCAGCTAAGTGCAAATGCCCTTACACGCACAGATATACCTGTTGATACGGACAAGCCGGAGGGTACTCCGCCTAATACCTTTGTTGAGGGCAGAAATTTACTCTTTATATCTTATGCGGCAATATACGCAAAAACTCATGGTATAACTGACCTTGTAACGGGAGTTTGCCAGACTGATTTTTCAGGCTATCCCGATTGCCGTGACGTATTTGTAAAATCCTTGAATGTTACACTTAATCTTGCAATGGATTACGGTTTCGTTATTCATACGCCTCTTATGTGGCTTGATAAGTCCCAGACCTGGGAGCTTGCGGATAATTTAGGCGTTCTTGATATTATATATAACAAAACACTTACCTGCTATAACGGAGTTCTTGGCGAGGGTTGCGGTAATTGCCCGGCGTGCAATTTACGCAGACGTGGCTATGAAAAGTATATGGAGAGAAAAAATAATGTATGAAGTAAAGAAAAGAATCGAGATTTCTGCGGCACACAAGCTTGATTTAAGCTATGAATCAAAATGCACCTGCCTCCACGGTCATAACTGGATAATAGATGTATATCTGCGTTCGGAAACTCTTAACCCGGACGGTATGGTTATGGATTTTACCCATATAAAAAAGGCTATACAGGATAAGTTTGACCACAAGGTAATAAATGATATTGTGGATTTTAATCCAACGGCTGAAAATCTTGCGAAATATATCTGCGACAGCCTTGAGCCTTATTGCTTCAGGGTTGATGTCCAGGAGAGCATAGACAACATTGCAAGCTATATTAAATAAATCGCAAAGGATAAGTGACTTTTTGGGGAAGGATGGGATTTATGCTTATATCCGAAATATTTGACAGTATTGACGGAGAGGGGATACGTGCCGGTAAGCTATGTACATTTATTCGTGTGTTCGGCTGTAATCTGCGATGCTCCTATTGTGACTCTCTATATGCCATAGATGCAAAATGCAGTGACACACCGCCTAAGGAGATGGGTATAAACCAAATTCTTTCGTATGTTAACAGGAATTATAGACGAGTTACATTAACAGGCGGTGAACCCTTGTTATTCCCCGAATCAATCAGGCTTGTTAACAGACTGTGTGAAATGGATTTTGAAGTGAATATAGAAACAAACGGCTCTTGTGATATTGTAGCATTCCGTGATATGATAGAGTATGAAAACAATCTGTTTTTTACAGTTGATTTTAAGCTTCCTTCAAGCGGTGAAATGTATAAAATGCGTCTTTCAAATTTTGATAATCTTAAAAAACGCGACGTTTTAAAGCTTGTAATCGGTTCGGAGGAGGATTTAGAGGTTGCCGTAGGGTTTGCCCATGATACAGCCGTAAAATACGGGGATAACGCACCTCATATTTTTGTTGGAGTAGTATTTGGAAGTTTCGAACTTGCAGATGTTATTGACAGGTTTATGCAGGATCCTGTCCTAAAGGATGTGCAGTTCCAGATTCAAATGCATAAGGTAATATGGGACCCCAATATGCGCGGAGTATAATAACGATGTGGACCGGATGAAATTCAAATATAATAACGAAAAATAATGCGTAAGACCTATATACGGACTTACGCATTACTGCTACTCGGTAGATAAATTATATCATTTTAAGCATAGTTTTTTATTAAAATTTTTCTTTTAATGTGTAAATCGACTAATGTATTCTTATTTAGCACATTTTCCGCACGGTGTAAGACCTGCGGACTTTGCTTCTGTTAAAGATATTTCATAGCTGTTTTTGCCGCCACATTCAGGATCGTAATGGTATCTTTTTCCTGAGGGTGTGCGATATACCAAGTTGTAATCGGTTTTGTCTGAAATTATGCCCTCAAGAGAGCTCGCTCCTGTTAGATAATCAATTTTAATCTGTGGCTGAACATTGTAGCAGAACACACAGAAGGATATTCCGTCACCTTTATCCTCAACAGAGTATGCCTCTAACAGCACACCGTCAGCAACAAGATTACTCCCTGTAAAAACAGGGGTGGAACGGTAGAGAACGTGGTTTCCCGTTTTGTCTATATAGTCTGCCGTTTGGTTTTCAAAGGGCAACATTCCGTCAACATTCATATATCGTGTGCCTGTAATCAGATTTCGATTATTTGCATTTTCGCCTGTAAGCTGGAAGCCTATCAGATGACATCGATTATAAAGATACCCTCCGTCTATGCCGTCGTAATTAGCATTTATCCAACCTGTTGGAATTACGGAGCTTATGCTCTCCCGTTCTTCTGTGGGCATTAAATCAGGTGCTATTGATGCAAAGCACACATCGCATCTGCCCAACTCGTCAAGGTCACTGTAATACTCAAAAGAGCCTGTTATAATTTCATAGTCCTTAAAAAAGGGCTTATTATTGTTAATATACGTATATGCTTTGCCTGAATAGACAGGAAGCATACTCATCAGAGTGTTATATTCCCGATCGTCAAATGTGTTTTTTATAATTGATACGGTTTCTTTGTCACTGTCCCAGGCTACACCCAGATTAAACCCCTCAGCTATAAAACGAATGGGGAGCATTGTGCGATCATTTATGATTGAAGGCGGTGTATCAAGAGTTTCGGGTTTGTTATTTAAATATGCCACAGTGCTGTTTATAAACAGGCTTATGGTATCGTCCTCCATTGTTAATAGCACTCTTTGCGTGCTTGCATCCCAGTCTACATTTCCGCCAAACGCCTCTATTATTGCCCTGATGGGTACTAATGTACGTTCGTTTTTTATTATTGGTTTTGTGCCTGCTCCTGCATCAATTTCAGTTTTTTTGCCATTTACCTCCATTATGGGATTGTTTATTTGCAGGATTACCACAACATCAGATGTATCATTTGCTAAAATAGCAGGGGAGAAGTTAAACATGCTTATTATAATAAGAATTAGAGCTAAAAGGCTGGATTTTTTCATTTCGTACCTCCCATAATGTTTTATGAAATTATATCACATTTTATAAAAAAAGTCTATATCTGAAAGAAAAAAGTGCGTGTTGCGTTAGGCAACACACACTTTACTGCAATTTTGAAAGATCATACTTTCAGGAAAAACCGACTTGCAATACTCTGTGGGGATTATTTCAAACTCACTCACTTTACTGTAAGAACAACCTTTCCGACATTCTGTCCCTTATACAAAATGTCGTGTGCCGCCTCTGCCTCTGTTATGGGCAGAGTCTTATAGATTGTCGGCTTAACCTCGCCACTCTCAATTTTGGGGAATACCTTTTGGACAAGCTCAGCCAAAATCTGTGCCTTAACAGCAGGAGTTCTTGAACGTAGTGTGCTTCCGACAATTCTTACGTTTCTTACATAAATATTCTTAAGATCGATTTCTGTTTTCTGTCCTGCCAACGCTGCAATCATAATCCATCTTGCACCGTGTGTCAAATAATGTATGCACTTACCCATAACCTCACCGCCAAGACAGTCAATTGCAACATCAACGCCGTGACCTGCATCAAGCTCTTCCTTAAGTACTTGTGCAATATCCTCTTTTGTGGTTACAACAACTCTGTCTGCGTTTAGATGCTTTATTGAGTCTGCAATCTCATCTGTAAGAACAGTAGTAATAACTCTTGCGCCAAATGCCTTTGCCATAGGTATAATTACACTTGCAAGACCTGATGCACCTGCATTCATAAGAAGTGTGTTACCCTCTTTGATTCCGCCTTCGTAGAAAAGGTTAAGATATGCTGTTGCAAATGCTTCAGGAATTGCCGCAGCTTCAACCATTGTACAGTTTTTCGGTACAGGCATAAGCATATCATATTTTACAGCGGCATATTCAGCGTATCCGCCGCCGCCCAATAGTGCACATACCTCATCGCCTATCTTCCAATTTGATTTTGCCTTTGCTTCGTCACCCATTTCAACGATTACGCCGGCAATTTCAAGTCCCATCCAATCCGGGCATCCCGGGGGAGGGGGATAATCTCCCTCACGCTGCATTAAATCAGCACGATTTAATGCCGCTGCATGAATTTCGACAAGTACCTCCTCGCTCTTAATTTGCGGATCAGGCACATTGTCCCATCTTAAGCTTCTGTCATCATTTACAAGTATTGCTTTCATTGTTTTCTCCTTTCTGTTATACGGCACAGGCCTTTAATATCAGCTTATGCAGTTCTCTTTCATATTCGTAATCGAATGGGTTTTTCTTTTCGCCATTTACATATGCTGCAAATGCACGAAACATTGCGTCATATCTTCCATACACCGCTGTTTGGTGATATTCTCCATTTACATACCAATTTTCATCGAATGCTTCTCTAACGCCTGTCGTCTGAGGTGAAATAGCACCGTCACATTTACCGCCGCACATTTCAAACGGCTTTAATTCCACCGTTCCCTTCGTTCCGCATACAACAAGCTGTCTGCGTTCAAAGCCGCCTATTTCAACGGCTGTACTTTTTACAAATGAAACGCCGTTTTTATACTTAAACACCGCCATGCCGAAATCATCGGCTGTGACTCCGTCAGTACCGATAGGCATACTCAGTGGTATCACCTCCTGCGGCATACCGCAAATGCTGTATACCAAATCTATTAGGTGACTTCCAAGAAAGTACAGCATTCCTCCGGGGTAATTGCCAAGCCACTTTCTCTTTTCCGCCGTATGCAAGCAATTCATCTGTGCCTCAACTGCGTAAATCTCGCCGAGCTTTCCGGATTTAATATCCTCTTTAAGCTGTATAACTGCCGGATTATAACGGTACATATATCCCATATGGAAAACGAGATTTTTTGATTTAACAATATCAATCAGCCTGTCAAAATCCTCGTCCGATTCACTGCCTGGCTTGTCTATCTGTATATGTAACCCCTTTTCCGCCGCCATTATGGCAAATTCTGTAAGCCGTCTGTCCTCGGTTTCAATACATACTGCATCAAGGTCAGGATAGTTCAGGATTTCCTCCACTGTCATTTTCTTAACGCCTTCGTATGCGTTCTTGGCACCTTCATACATTTTCTCATCGCCATCAACCACGGCATAGCCTATAAGGTCATAAATATCGCTTTGCAACTTTAATGTTGAAATTACATCTGCCGCGTGATCATGACCTGCACCTATTTGCGCTATTTTGATTTTTCTCATTTGAGCTTCCTCCAATCAAACTGGACAGCAACGGGGAAGTCCTTGTCAAATATCAGCCTTTTATATACTTCAGGACAATCTATGGGTGAGTGTGTTTCTGTTACCATATCTTCAAGGCAAAGTCTGCCGCCGCCGCATAGCTTAAGCACTGCTTTTATATCATCATGATGCGTGAACCAACCCGGATGTGACTCTGTATTCGGTCTTGCCATCGTGTGGGCACCTATAACTGTTATACCGGGAGCATGAATTTTTTTATAATAATCCACCGTAAAATCGGAATTTCTCGTACAGCCGAGCAGTGTGACGCGACCGAATTTCGCCATGCAGTCAAGTGCCTCGTTAAAGCCTGCACCCACGCCGGTAACCTCTATTGCGACATTAACTCCGCCGCCTGTTACGCTTTTTACCTTATCGGCAAAATCCTCACATAGCGGATCAAACGCAAAGTCAGCACCGTTTTTCAATGCGAATGCACGTCTTGCCGGATTCGGATCTGCCGCAATCACGGGACCCGCA
>CAKSGP010000069.1 GCA_934454745.1 uncultured Clostridia bacterium | reverse complement strand
AAATATTTTCTAAATATAATATGTGGTTATTTAAGATTTTGTGAAGGTAAAGTTCAAGTAGCAATATAAAAATATGGCTGTTGCTTAACGCAACAGCCTCAAATTTATCTAATACCGTATTTTTCAATAATATAATCCATATCCTTATCGCCTCTGCCTGAGAGATTAATAAGAATTGAGCCTTTTTTCATCTCTTTTGCAAGCTTCATACCATAAGCTACTGCGTGTGAGCTTTCAATAGCCGGGATAATACCCTCAAGGCGGGATAGCTTGTAGAATGCGTCGATTGTTTCATCATCTGATACTACGTCATACTTAACCCTGCCCAAATCGTGCAAGAATGCGTGTTCAGGTCCCGATGATGGGTAGTCAAGACCGCTTGCAACGGAGTATACAGGAGCCGGCTCGCCTTTTTCGTCCTTTAGCATAATACTGTTAAATCCGTGCATAACGCCTTCTGTTCCATAAGTAAGGCTTGCGGCGTGATCGCCCAAAGCTGTACCACGTCCCAAAGGTTCAACACCGTAAATATCAACAGGGTCATTTAAGAATCCTGAGAACATACCCATAGCATTTGAGCCGCCGCCAACACATGCAACAACAGCATCAGGCAATTCCCCTGTCATTTCCATAAACTGCTCTCTTGCCTCAATACCAACTACGCTCTGGAAATCTCTTACCATCATGGGGAATGGGTGCGGTCCTACAACGGAACCGATACAGTAAATACAATCCTTGTATTCCTTACAGTATGCCATAAATGCGGCGTCAACTGCCTCTTTAAGTGTTGCAAGACCGTCTGTAACCTCAACCACGTTTGCACCTAAGATTTTCATTCTTGCAACGTTGGGAGCCTGCTTTTGAATATCAACACTTCCCATATAAATATCACATTCCAGACCGAAATATGCTGCGGCTGTTGCTAATGCCACGCCGTGCTGTCCTGCACCTGTTTCTGCGATTACTTTTTTCTTGCCCATATATTTTGCAAGTAACGCTTCGCCCATACAGTGGTTAAGCTTATGAGCGCCTGTATGGTTTAAGTCCTCTCTTTTTACATACAGCTGAACATTGCCAAGGGATGTGGATAATCTTTCAAGGTATGAAATGGGAGTAGGTCTGCCCTGGAACTCCTTGCGTATTCTGCGAAGCTCTGAGATAAATTTGCTTGATTTACAGATAGTAAAGTAAGCCTCGGTTATTTCGTCCATAGCCTTTTGTAAATCCTCTGTAATATATGAACCGCCGTATTTTCCGAAAAAGCCGTCCTTATCAGGATAGTTCTTAAAGTAAGTATCAAATTCAATGTTGTTATATTTCATTTTAAATTCCTCCATATATTATAATTTAATTCAATTTTCAATTCTACTTATAAAAATTACGCCATCGTTTTGTTAATAAAATCATTAAAAATCACCTCTAAACTAAAAACGTCCTTGACAGTATCATACAATACTATCAAGGACGAATAAATTATCCGCGGTGCCACCTTGATTCACAAAAGAATAATTTGTGCACTTAACAGAGTACCAACATACTCCTGACTACTAACGCGAGTCTGACGTCGACGCATTTAACGCCACCCTCAGCAGTCCATATTACGCAGGGAGTCTTGCGGAACTCACACCATAATCCGCTCGCTCATAAAGACCTTATCCTGATTTTTTCTGCCTCAACGGTTTGACTTAATATTAACTTTTAAATAATTGTATCACTATACGCTTAATTTGTCAAGATAATTTTTTAGAAAATTTACAGCAAATCGTTTTTAATCATATCCTCGTAGGTTTCGCCCTTGACTATAACTTGCTTCTTGTTTTTTGAAACCGCAACAATGGGCGGGCGTGGGATACGGTTATAATTGCTTGCCATAGAATAATTATATGCACCTGTCGCCAGGATTGCAACAGTATCGCCAACCTCAATTTTCGGCATCATTATATTTTCGCCGATTAAATCCCCTGATTCACAGCATTTCCCTGCAATTGTTACAGGTTCGGTTGGTTCTTCATTTGCTTTATTGGCAAGAACGGCTGTATATTTAGAGCCGTAGAGTATATATCTTGGGTTATCGCCCATACCGCCGTCGATTGATACATAAGTTCTTATATCCTTTATTTCTTTAACTCCGCCTACTGTATAAAGGGTAATTCCTGCAGGAGCAACGATTGATCTGCCCGGCTCAAATACAAGATAGGGCAGGGGCATATTATGCTCTTTTGCACTTTCCTTTACCGCCTCTGTTACACTCTTAATATAATCTGATGCAGTAAGGGGATCATCATCATATGTATATTTAATTCCAAATCCGCCGCCGAGATTGAGAATTTTAACATCAATTGAAAGCTTATCCCGTAGCTCTGATATAAAATTCATCATTACTCTTGCCGCCTCACAGAAAGGTGCCACCTCAAAAATCTGGGAGCCGATATGGCAGTGTACACCGTCCACAGTCACATTTGAAAGTCCTGCGGCGTATTCATAGATTTCAAAAGCCTCACCGTTTTCAAGTGCAACGCCAAATTTTGAGTCAATCTGACCTGTTTTTATAAAATCGTGAGTGTGAGCATCTATTCCCGGCTTAATGCGGAAAAGGATTTTTTGATTTACACCCATTTTGCTTGCTATAGTCTGGATTAAATCAAGCTCATAGCGGTTATCTACTACAATATGTCCCACAGCAGAACGGATGGCAAGTTCAATTTCGCTTTTTGTTTTATTGTTGCCGTGGAAGAATACTTTACTCATATCAAAGCCTGATTTAAAGAGAGTAAATAGCTCACCGCCTGAAACAACATCTGCACCCAAACCCTCTTCGCCTACAAGACGTGAGGTGTACATTGTACAAAGTGCCTTACTTGCAAAAAGCACAAGTCCGTTTCCGTTATAATACTTATCCATTGCACCTTTATATTCACGACAGTTCTTACGCATTAAGTCCTCGTCAAGAACGTATAAGGGTGTACCAAACTCCTTTGCCAGCTCCACTGTATCGTGGACTCCGATAGTAAGATGGTTCTTTTCGTTTACGGATAAGTTATCTGAATTAAACATTTTATTTTTCCTTCCAAAAGTATTTTTTTCTTGTTACGTATATACCTTAATAATTTCCTCAGCCATTGCCTTTTTTGAAATACACCGATCCATAGCTTGCTTTTCTATGTATCTGTGAGCATCGTTTTCCGTCATTTTAAGCTCGGATATAAGCAACCATTTTGCTCTGTTTACAACACGGATTTCCTGCATTCTATCCTCAAGAGAAGTGGACTTTTTCTCTAAACTACGCAATCTTTCGCGAGTACATACCATCCAGTCAAGAGCCTGGGTTATAATTTGTCTTGAGGTTGGCTTGGGAAGTGCGTATGCACCGTACGGAGAAATCTTGTCAAAAACCTCGTTGTAAATCTCACTTCTTACCATAGTAAGAACTACCGAGCTTTTCCCGCTTGATGTATCAATAGCAAATCTTATTCCGTCACTGTCGGGAAGTGGTGAGTTTACAATAATAAAATCGTATGAACGTTCAGCTAAGGCACGTTTTGCTCCGCTGATACTTGTTTCTGTTTCAATGGGATTTAACCTGAATTCCAAAAGCAATTCTTTTATAGAGGCAGTAAACTTTTCAGCGGCAGATACAATAAGCACGCTGTATGTGTGTTCTTCAAAACTCATTATGTTTACCCCCTTTAAAAGTTTTATCCGTTCTATTCCCCGATTATAGCCTATAAATTACTTACAGTAGATGTCTATAATCCCCTTTGGTAAAATGCTGTTTACAAAATCGCTGTTTAAAGCAAGAGCTTTTGCATCTTTTAAATTTTTCGGAAGCTCTTTATATTTTTTTGTATCAACTCTGTCCGCTTTAAAGAAGTTTATTTCAGCGATAGGTGGTAGGGTAAGATTATTTTCTATACCATAAAGTCCTGCGTAAATCAAAAGTGCAAATGCAAGATATGGATTTGCCTTTGGGTCAGGTGAGCGTAACTCTGCACGTCTGTATTCACCGCTTGCGGCAGGAATACGAATAAGCTGAGAACGGTTCTCGCTTGACCAGGAAATATATCGTGGTGCTTTATTGTTTCCAAATCTCTCATAAGAATTTTCTACGGGGTTAAGAAATACTGTAATCTCTTCGATGTGCTCCATAATGCCTGCAAGGACCTGTGCCAGCTTATAATGACCTTCATCATTTTTTACAGATAAATTTATATGAAATCCGTTACCTGGTTTGTCTTCCAAAGGCTTTGGCGAAAAGTCTGCACAAAGTCCGTTTCTGTGTGCAATGGTCTTTACTAAGGTTTTAAAGGTAATTGCATCATCAGCAGAGGTTAAGGGGTTTGAATAACGGAAATCTATCTCGTTCTGTCCCGGACCCTCTTCGTGATGTGAGCTTTCCGGGCACATTCCCATTTTTTCCATATCAAGACAAATTTCACGACGGATATTTTCACCCTTATCCGCAGGTGCCAAATCCATATATCCTGCTTTATCGTAAGGCTCTTTTGTCGCCTCTCCGTCATCATCAAGCTTAAAAAGATAAAACTCAAGCTCTGAACCAAAATAAAATTCAATACCCTTGTCTTTGGCATCTTTTATTGCCTTTTTGAGTACGTTTCGGGTATCACACTCGTAAATCTCGCCGTTTGGCTTTGTTATGGTACAGAACATTCTTACTACACGTCCGTGCTCAGGACGCCAGGGAAGAACTGCAAGAGTTTCAGGATCGGGGCGGAGAAATAAATCCGAATGGGCTTCATCCCCCAATCCGTCAATAGATGAGGCATCAAAGGCAATACCATATTCAAATGCACGTGGAAGCTCGCTGGGCATAATGGATATGTTTTTTTGATAGCCGTAAACATCACAAAATGTCAGTCTGATAAACTTGACATCCTCCTCATTTACATATTGAATAACTTCTTGTGCAGAATACTTCATTGTCTCATACCTTCTTTCATTTAGTTTGCCACATACATCTGTTTATATGGGTTTTTACTGTCAGGTGTAATCAGCATAAAATCGGAATTTAAAATTTCATTTTCGTCATAGCTGAAGCTTTCGGAAAATGATTTTATGTAAGATAGAATATCCTTCATATCCTTATCAGTTGCTTTTTTAACATTTACGCCTTTAGGGAATTCGATACCGTCGCACTTGCCGCGGAGATACATTTTTCCGCCGTGCATACCTGTGCATGGGAAGTTACCTACAATGGTTTTATCATCATCTGTGAGTCCCAATACGATAATTGTACCGCCTGCCTGGTATTCGCCCAAAAAGCTTCCGCATTTTCCGCCGATAACTATAACCGGCTGTTTCTCACGGTATGCCTTCATATGAATACCCGCACGATAGCCTGCATTGCCCTGAATGTAAATCGCACCGCCACGCATTGCATAGCCTACGGCATCGCCTACGTTGCCGTGAATGATAATTTCGCCGTTATTCATTGTATCGCCCACAGCGTCCTGGGCGTTGCCCATAACTTCAATTACGGCACCGTTGAGGTATGCACCAAGTGCATTTCCCGGGATACCTTCTATTGTTATCTTTTTATCGGACATTCCTGCGGCGATAAATCTCTGACCAAGACATTCCTCAATAGTTAAGTCGCCCTTAGCTGCTCTTAAAGCATCATTTAAATCCTTATAATCAATATTTTTTGCATTAATATTCATATTATATCACACCTTCCAGCTTTTTTCTACGGTTTTCTGAAAAAAACATCGCAAGAGACGGATTTTTATATAATAAATCAATATTCAAGCTCTCAAGAGGTGTTTTTTCTCTGATAAGTGAGGTGTATATTCCTGCTCTTGCCACATCACCAATCATAATGAAGCCTGTGAGAAGTCCGTCCTTTGTGTAAAGGCGTTTGATGCCGCCATCTGTTTTTTCTTCAAACAGCTCACCGCCTGCACTCTCATCAAAATAGCTTCCTGCTGTCATTGCGTGAAGTCCGAAAAAGCCTATGGAGTTCATAGGAATTGCGTTGTTGAACTCTGCTGTATCTCCTGCCATATTCTGCCCTGCACAATAGCCCTGCATATATGCGTTGGGGAGGATTGCAAGAACCCTCTTGTCGCCTAAGGAAATGTCATTGCCCTCAGTGCAATCACCGGCAGCATAAATATTCGGTAGGGAGGTTTGCATACTGTCATTTACAAGTATGCCTCTGTTCACATCCCCTCCGACTTTTTTAATTATTTCTGTATTTGCTCTTACGCCTACGGCTAAAACGAGAACGTCAAAATCTACACTCTTACCGCTTTTCATTTCAGCGGTATTTTTATCAAACTTTACAGCAGTATCGCTAAGCATAAATTCAATATTATGCTTTTCTAAATGCTTTTGCATAACAGAAGCACATTCATCATCTAAGATGCTTGAAAGGACCCTGTTTGCCAAATCGCATACTGTGATTTTTGCCACCTTATCTGCAATACCCTCGGCACATTTTAGTCCTATAAGACCTGCACCGACTATTAAAACTTTTGAGCCCTTGTTAATTGCTTTTTCTAAAGCTAAGGTATCGTCTATTGTCATAAATGAAAATTTATTTTCTACTGTATCAAGTCCCTCAAAGGGCGGAACAAAAGGTGATGAACCTGTCGCTATACATAGAGCATCGTATTTTAGGTTAGTCCCGTCATCAAGAGTGACGGTTTTTGATTTATCGTCAATAGATACTGCCTTTTTGCCGTATAGTATATCACAGCCGTTATCATCATAATAGCTGTAACTTCTGTAATTCATATTCTCTATGGTTGTTTTGCCCTCTAAGTAATAGGAAATGAGCGGTCTGCAATATACAGGATAATTCTCCTCGGAGATAACAGTGATTTTTGACTCCGTATCGGTATTTCTTATGCCCTCAATACAGCCTGCCGCCGCAACACCGTTACCGATTATTACATAATTTTTCATTCCGAATCACCTCGCTCCTCATATACTAAAGCCCTGTTGGGACAGCCTTTTACACAAGCAGGCTCACCGCATGCGTTCTCTAAGCAAAGCTCGCATTTTTGTGCTATGCCGTTCTTGCCCTCGGACACTGCACCGTAGGGGCATACAAGAATACAGGTCAGACAGCCTACGCATTTATTTTTATCAATCTTTATAACGCCGTTCTCTTTAGAGAGAGCTCCCGATATACAGCTTTTTACACAAATGGGATCATCACAATGTCTGCAAGATACTGCATACGTGATTTTATTATCCTCCTCAACGGTTATTCTCGGAAACACAGGCTTGTTTTTCAAAGCCTTTACCATATCGCTTTTGCCTGAATTTGCAAAAGCACAATTATATTCACATAAATGGCATCCTATGCACCATTTTTCGTCTGCATATACTCGCTTCATATATATCACTCTCCTGCGTGGGAAATACCCAAAATTTCAAGCTCTTTGTTTGTTAAACCTACTCCCCGAAGCATAAGTC
>CAKSGP010000068.1 GCA_934454745.1 uncultured Clostridia bacterium | reverse complement strand
GTTCAAATAGTCCTGTTCATTTCGGGACTTCAGTCCATCCCAGAACAACTTTATGAGGTTTCAAAGGTTGAAGGCTCTTCAAAATGGGAAGAATTTTGGTATATCACGGTTCCTATGCTTGGCAACACAATAGTTTTAACTGTCATTTATACAGTAATAGAGTTTTGTGTTTCTACCAATAACAAGGTTGTATCACAAGCGTATACTATGTTGCTTCAACAACAGATATACGGCAAAAGTTCTGCTATGCTTTGGCTTTTCTTTGCTGTTGTTGCGGTTATTATAGGCGTGGTATTTATATTGTTTGACAGATTTTGTCTTAAAAAATGGAAATAGGAGGGGAGTATTATGAAAAACGAGCAAGCAGATAACAGGTTAACGGCGTATAAACGCAAACGAAAAATAACAAAAGCGACGACCTCCATATTCCGTTATGCTTTTTTACTCGCTATTGCCTATATTATTCTTACCCAGATATTTTATCTTATAAGCTACGCTTTCCGTACTCCTGAAGATGTATACGATGCGAGTGTAGTATGGCTGCCAAAGCACTTTACACTTTCTAACATTGGTATTGCATGGAAGGTAATGAATTATCCTAAAACATTTTTCACAACTGTAAGTATTCTTATTTTAAGCGGATTATTTGAAATTGTCTCCTGCGCTATTCCTGCATATGGTCTTGCAAGGTTTAAATTTAAAGGCAAAACTGTAATGATTGCAGTGGTTATGATTATGATACTCTTGCCGCCGCAAATGACGGCTGTGTCAATGTCACTTAACTATGCTCATTTTGATGTTTTCAACATTTTAAAGGGAATAAGCAAAATTTTCGGCAGGGATATAAGACCCAATTTACTTGATACCGGATTTGTTTTCTGGTTACCGTCATTGCTTGGTGTCGGACTTCGCTCGGGACTGTTTATATTTATTTATATGCAATTTTTTAAAAGTCTGCCGAAAGAACTTGAAGAAGCGGCACAAATTGACGGTGCTAATGCACTGCAAACCTTTATACGCGTGGTAATGCCGTCATCCGGTGTTGCGTTCCTTACGGTTGGTATTTTTTCAATGGTATGGCACTGGAACGAATATAATCAATCTATACTATACTTTACTGATAGATATCCTATGTCGGTAATTTTAAATCAACTCAAGACAAGTATGGGAGTATATACAAGACACGGTCTTACAAGCTCACCGGCTTACGATATGGCGGCTTGCCTGCTTTATGTTCTTCCGCTGCTTATTATGTATGTGATTTTGCAGCGCAAGTTTATCAGCAGTATCGACAGGGTAGGTATAGTAGGTTAAATTTTATTCTTTCATAAGGGGGGAGTGATATCAACTGAAGATATTTTTAACCCGGCTCTCGCAAATTATTAAATTTTTGGAGGTATAAAAATGAAAAAACAGTATTTTAAGTGCACATTGGCTGTACTTACAGCAATTATGACGGTGCTTACAGTGTTAATTTTGCCTGCCGGCGCCAAATCCGCTGAATTTGATGTTCAAACTTGGGATTTCAACGGGCTTGAAAACATAGAAGTTACAAAAGAGACTACTTTTGCCCAACAAGTCAGCAAAGATGGTAAGATTAAAATAGGTGCGTTTGATTCAAATTACAATCACGGTCCGTTGAGTATAAAAGACGGTAAAGTGGAGATGAATTATACAGAAACGCAAAGTTATTCTGAGTGGTGGTATATATTACTGCAATTTAAATTAGAGAATAACTTAGAAGCGGGAAAAACATATACATTTAGCACCGACTTTACTATAAACGCAAGTAGCTATCCCAACAATTTTTATTTCTTCTATACTAAGGAAGAAGAGTGGGGTGACGGCGCCAATAATGTTAGACCGAGTGGAGCCAATACCGTAGTTTTAGACGAAAATATAGAGGCTTTTGCAACAAAGAATAATTACACATATACCTTTACTCCGGAAACAGATCTTGCGGCGGGCGGCTATCTTGCATTAAGATTTAGGCCCACCAGTGCAATTTTCACTACCACTGTTTCAAATGCAAAAATAACAACCACAATTCCCCCCGCTATTGATGTTGCTGACGAGTGGGACTTTACTGAATTTAGCGATGTGCAAGTTGCAGAGTCAAAAAGTTTTGGTAGACAAATCAGCAATGATAAAAAAATAATAATAGGCCTTCCTGATGAAGGATATAATGATTCATCATTGTCAATAAATAGCGGCAAAGTAAATATGAATTTAAGTAATAAGGTCGATTACGGTAATAATTATCATTATTGGTTGATGCAATTTAAATTAGACGCCGATTTAAAGGCAGGAAAAACATATACTTTTACGACGGATTTAAATATAACAAATACCGGCGAATGGCCTACTAACTTTAGCTTTTTCTACACAAAGTATACACAATGGGAGGACTATACTAGTGAATCGGGTGCTGCGCCAAATGGTGAAGACACCGTAGTGTACGAACATATCTCAGGCGGATTTGCTGGTAAAACAAATTATACGCACACCTTCACTCCGGAAACGGACCTTAAGGCAGGAGGATATCTCGCAATCAGGTTTAGTACAAGAGGGGCACAGTTTGAATCAAGCATTTCTAAAGCGACACTCATAGAAAACAATATACCGGATAATATTAAATTATTGAAAGGCGCACAGGTTCGTTATAATACACCTACAGGACTCCGCTTTATAACACAGGTTAATACTAAGACGGTTACAGATCTTGAAGAAATAGGTGCAACCGATATTAAATTCGGAACACTTATTGTGCCTGAGGATTATCTGACAGCGGAGGGCGCGCCTGAGTTTACCAAGGCGGCGTTTACTGCGGCAGGTAAGTCGTTCCTTGATATTGCTTATACAGGCAATAAAGTAGCTGAAGAAGGAAAAGACTATTTTGAAATGAAAGCGGCTATTGTTAAAATTAAGTCAGGAAATTACAGCCGTAATTTTGCGGCAAGGGCTTATGTTACTTATACAATAGGCGGCAACGAATATACAACATATTCTGATTATGATTTGACTGAAAATTCTCGTTCTGTAAAGTTTGTTGCAAGCAAATTAATAGAGGATACCGTAGAGTTCAATAAGCTTTCTGATGAACAGAAAAACAATGTTCAAGCTTTTGCAAAATGAGTTTACAGGTTATCAACAATAAGTGAAAGGTGATTTATATGAAAACTAATAAATTTGAGACGCCGGAGCTTGAGATCGTGTACCTTGAAGTAGATGATATTGTAACCGCAAGCTTAGGTGACGGCGACGATTTGGGTGAGGATATTTTCGATGATGGTTGGACGAAAGAATAAAATCACTATATGCCTTTTGTCAGTCTTAATTTTAATTTTTCTGTCAGCTTCCGGATGCAAAAAGAAAGGTTCGGATAGGCTAAACAGTGTCGGTTCGGAGTCTTCTGAAAACAGCTCCTATTCATACTCCGATACTACAGAAAGCAAAAAGACCGGCATAAGTTCTTCAGGCAACTCGTCAAATTCCTCTTTCACAAAACCGAAAGGCGGCAATAAGACTGCTTCGGTCCGTTCTGATTCGAAATCAAGCAATAATGAGGTCGATACTGCTGAGGATATATTTGATGATAATAAGAAGCAAAGCAGCTCTCTTTCTTCGGATAAAGCATCAAAACCGGCAGGGTCTTCCGAGAGCAAAGATTCGAAAGATGATACGGCGGATGACAATAACAAGCCGTCAGGTAATGATGAAAGCTCAACCGATGATAAAACTTCGGAGAACAATCCTTCGGAGGATCCGAACAATAAATCGGACGGAGAATATTCAAAACGCTATTAATTTAATTTTTGTAAAACCATTATATAATGATTTTGCAAAAAGTCTTAAAGTTGTTGCCGCATTTTAAAAGTGCGGCAACAACAAAATTGGAGAGTTAATGATGAAAAAATGGAAAACAAGTGAAAATGCAGTGCCTTTTATAGAAGCAGGAGATTGCACTGAGGCACTGAACAAGCTTGCAGAGACCGCCGCCGACGGAGATGAAATAATATTTGATAAAGGCACATACCGTTTAAGCGGTCAGTTAAAGCTTGAAAACCGGAAAGGTCTAAAGCTTATAGGCTACGACGCGGTGATTATGAGCGATTACGATAAATGCCACCCTAATGACTGCAAAACGCCTTTTGAATTTGTAAATTGCGATGATATTGAAATAAGAGGATTTACCTTTACAACAAGCAGTCCCACAAACATTTGGGGCAGAATTATTGCTTGGGACAGTGAAGAGGGCTGGTTTGATGTTACGCTGCCGGACGACACATATCTGGCGGGAAATGAATGGATAGAGGGGCTTGATACCTGCAACGAGGATTTTGCGCTTAATTTCCATATCGGTTGGGCAGATTGCGGAACCCCGCACAGATGGTATAAAATTAATCGTAACACTGTGCGCTTTCTTGTATGGCCCTCGCTTAGACCAAGTCTTGACGAGTTGCACTATGGTGAAATCATATGTATGAGATACTCTTTGTATGCACCGGGTAATTTTTGTTGTATTTCCTGCAATAGGTTTTTGTTTGAGGATATAACTATCGAGGCGTGCCCCGGAATTTCCTGCACGGTACACCCCCGCAGTTCGGATTTCACATTCCGCCGTTATAACATTAAATTGCCCGTAAATTCAAAGCAGGCTATTGCCTGCAATACCGATGGTATTCATTTTATAGGAATGTCGGGCAAGCTCTTGCTTGAGGATTGCCATTTTGAATATATGGGCGACGATTCACTTAATATTCACGCGCAGTGCGGAAACATTTACGGTGTGGAAGGTAATGTTATAAAATCGGGTATTTTAAAAACAGGAGATTCTATAAATGAGCCGCCTGCTGAATCTCTTTCACCGAATTATGCCCAAAAGGGCGATGTTCTGTTTATTTATGACGGCGAAACAAAAATCAAAAAGGGTGAAATGACAGTAGAGACTTATGAGGTTAATAGATTTACCGTTTCTGATATAAATGGTGAATACGCCTTGGGTGATATAATTGTTAACAGTTCGTATTATCCCGAAACTATTGTTAAAAACTGCTCGGTAAGCAGGTCAAGAGCGCGCGGTATGCTGTTCCAAACCAATAATGTTACCGTGGACGGCTGTTATTTTGAAAAAACTGCTGGCACCGGCGTTGTAACGCTTGTTGGAATAGGCGGTTGGAACGAAATGGGACCGGCACATAATATGACGGTTCGTAACTGTGTATTTAACGGTTGTCGCACAGAGCATTCGCAAAACAAAGCAGACGGTATAACCATCGGGAGACCGGCATTGGGATATAAGTGCGATAATGTTGGCGTATTCGGCAATACAACAATAGAAAACAACAAATTTTTCAATATGGGTGGCTCGGCGATATTTGCCGGCGGTGTTGACGGACTGAATATATCTGGCAATGAAATTATCAACTGTAATAAAGATAATGATTTGAGAACAGATATGTATCAGTATGGCATTGTTATAGACAATTGTGAAAATGTAAATGTCAATAACAATACATCAGACAGTGATAAAATTGTGTTTGACGGTAAAAGCAATTAAAGCAAATTTAACAATGAACCGAAATTGGGATAAGGATTGATGGATTATGAGGCTTAAAACAATTTCCTCACTTGAGAAATGTTTTTTAGATGAAGATATAAATCAAAAAATAGAGTATAAGCGAGCAACAATGCTTAAAAACGAAATATTCCATTTTTGTCTTGCTTATGTAAACGAGGAAGGGCGTTCATTTTTTAACTTTAAAATCGAATCGGAAATATCGGATTATATAAGCACAGAAAGAATAGAAACCGTGCCTGTACGCCACGCCGCTAATCCGGCACACGCAGATGAATTGTTTTTGCGCAAAACACCCGGTCTTTATCCCGACCTTTTACAGCCGTTAGAACAAAATAAAAGATTGATAGCAACAAACCAGCTAAAATCACTTATGATAGAAATTGATCCTGCCGGCAATGTTCCGGCAGGGACTTATATGATAAATCTTATTCTTGAAAATGAAAATGAAAAATACAGCAAATGCTTTGATATAGAAATAATAGATGCAGAATTGCCGGGGCAGGATTTAATATATACTCAGTGGTTTTACTGTGATTCGCTTGCGGATTATTATGAAACCGAATCCTTTGACGATAAGCATTTTAATATAATAGAAAATTTTGCAAAAACGGCAGTTCGTTACGGTGTTAATATGCTTTTAACACCGGTTTTCACTCCGCCGCTAGATACATATGTAGGCGGAGAGCGCCGAACAATGCAACTGGTAAAGATCAAAAAGGACAATAATGTATACAACTTTGATTTTTCGTTATTGGACAAATGGATTGAAATGTGTGATCGCATAGGCGTTAAATATTTTGAAATACCGCATTTATTTACCCAATGGGGGGCAAAGGCCGCACCGAAAATTATGGCAGAGGTAAACGGAGAATATATGCGTATTTTCGGATGGGATACTCCTGCGGACGGAAAAGAATATAAAGAGTTTTTAAAAGTGTTTATTCCAGCTTTTATTGAACATATGAAGCAGAATAACGGTGCAGACAAACGATGCTTTTTTCACATTTCCGATGAGCCTGATGAAACTCAGCTTGAATGTTTTTTGAAAGCGAAGGAAATTGTTGAACCGCTGCTTGAGGGATACCCAATAATAGACGCAATTTCAAGTTACAAACTGTATAAAATGGCAAAGCTTTCGTCGCCGATATCATCTACGCTTTATATAGATGAATTTATTAAAAACCACACCGAAAACTTATGGGCTTATTATTGCGCTTTAGAGGCTGTGGATAACCTCTCAAACAGATTTATTTCAATGCCTTCGCTACGCAACCGTATTTTAGGAATACAACTTTACAAATACGGAATAAAGGGTTTTTTGCACTGGGGATATAATTTCTATTACAACCAATTTTCCTATGCGTTTGTAAACCCCTTTTTGTGCACTGATGGCGAGTATTTCGGCCCCGCCGGCGATGAATTTTCGGTTTATCCGGGACCTGCAGGTCAACCGTGGAAATCATTAAGATTAGAGATTTTTTATGATGCGCTTCAGGATATAAGAGCCTTAAGCTTTTGTGAAAAGCTTTACGGTAAGGATTTTGTTATGGATATTATTGAAGGAAAGGGTAAAATTGACTTTAAAAACTACCCTCATGACGATGAATATATATTAGATGTAAGAGAGCGCATAAACAGGGCAATAAAGGAGCGAGACGGCAAAATATGAACAGTAATGTCGGAATTATAAGGCTCTTTGCGGAAAAGGCAGGATTTGACTGCTGTGAAGTGGATTTATTGTGTTGCATAGCCGGGAGAATATCATATGAGGGTTTAATAAATTGCCAGGAACTATTAGAAAAATATAAAAGCGAAAGATATCTTGATGTTAAAACTTTAGAAGATACGATTTCTAAGATTAGATTAAGTGATGTATCAGTATGTACTC
>CAKSGP010000067.1 GCA_934454745.1 uncultured Clostridia bacterium | reverse complement strand
CGTATGCACATTTTTAATGCACCATCTATATCAGGTGCCGCCATATCAAGAAGGGGAACGTCACAAATCCCCATTCCTCTTATAGCCGCCGCCGGAAAGACAGCCGTTAAATCAGGAGTTACGGTAAAAATAATATCTGACATATCCTTCGTATTTATATCATTTTTCTCTATCATTTCGCGTATTAATTCCTGTGTTGCTGAAAATATAGCCTCACGGGTATTCTCATCAACTGTTGTAGCTCCCCTTAATGCACGCATTATCATAGTGTTCACTTTACCTTTCTGCGCACTTGTTTACGCGTATCTTACTGTGAGCAATGTAAGACGTGTTGTATTTATATATCAGTTTCTCCTGCATTCATACCTGCAAGATAACCTGTTGACCATGCAACCTGCAAATTATATCCGCCGGTATATCCGTCAACGTCAATTATTTCTCCGGCAAAATATAATCCTTTAATGATTTTTGATTCCATTGTTGAGGAATTTATTTCAGAGGTTTTTATACCTCCCGATGTAATAATTGCCTCAGCTACCGGGCGGAAGCCGGTTATATTAAGCTTTAATCCTTTTAATGTGTTAAGAAGGCGTTTACGCTCCTCCCTTGTTATCTCACACACAGGTTTATGAGGTTCTATTTCTGCCAATTCAATGACGATGGGTATCAGTTTTTTAGGCAGTAATCCGTCAAGGGAATTAATGATATGTTTATTTTTCTGTTTTTCAAAGTCCCTTAATATTCTTGTATCAAGCTGTTTTTCAGACAATGCCGGTTTAATATCTATTTTAATAAACACGCCTTTTGACAGCTCTTTTTTTATATGTGCTGAAAGAGATAGTATAATGGGCCCCGACACACCAAAATGTGTAAACAGCATTTCCCCGAATCCTGAATAAAGCTTCTTGTTCTCGGAATTAAACGCTGTCACTTCTACATTTTTTAGCGAAAGTCCCATAATATCCCTACACCATTTTTCTGATGTACATAAAGGTACAAGAGATGGAGTCGGTTTAACGATTGTATGCCCGACTTCTTTTGCAATTTTGTAGCCTGAGCCATCAGAACCTGTTTGAGGATATGAAACTCCTCCGTTACATAAAATCACTTTATCAGCTTCATATTTGCCCTTAAGTGTCTTTACGCCTTTAATTACGCCGTCTGATGTTATGAGTGATGTTACCTCATCTTTGATAAGTTTTACATTTGGCTTTAAAGCATATTTTCGCATTGCACTAACAACATCACGTGCATCGTCGCTTACCGGGAATACCCGTCCGCCCCGCTCGACTTTTGTTTCTACTCCATAACTTTCAAGAAGAGATATTATGCTGTCGTTAGAAAAGGTGTATAAAGCTGAATACAAAAACTTCCCATTTACGGGATACTTAGAAATCATATCCTCAATTTCACAGGAATTGGTGATATTGCATCGCCCTTTTCCCGTTATACGCAATTTTTTTCCGACTTTATCGTTCTTCTCAATCAAAATTACATTATCTGCATATTCAGCAGCCGTTCCTGCCGCCATAAGACCAGCCGCACCGCCTCCGCATACTATAACTGTCATTTTGTACTCCAATTCTCTGTTCTTGATATAGCACCGCTTACTGATGGACAGACTCCTGATTTAATTTTAGCACTTGTAATTATACTATCCTTTAAAAAGCAAATAGGCGCAATGGGACAGTCTTCTTTTACACGCTCAAAAAGCTGTGCATATACGTCTTTTTTATCATTTTCAGCCGTAAGTGTACCAAGCTGTGTCAGTAATATATCTGTTGTATCATCCGAGTAATTTAGTGTATTTCCGTCTGAAATTAATTCTGTAATATCATTATTAGGTAAAAGAGATATTTTGCCTATAAACATATCATAGTTACCGCTTTGTAAACGTGATGAAAACTCACTTTCCGAGCAAGCAGTGACAGTGTTTTTCATTCCAAGCTCAGACATAGTTTCAGAAATTTCCGCGGCAATTTTTATACGCTCGGTATCGCCGGAATTAACAAGTATTTCTACACTAAAATATGTCATACTCTTTTCATCGGCACGGAAATACACTCCACGCTTGTCCTTTTTCCATTTTCCGTCCTTAAGCTCTTTTTCTGCCGCACCGTGATCACTGTGCATATTCTCCGCCGTATTCGGATAAAATCGGCTTGTGGGGTTTATAGGATAATGTGCCGCCTTTGCCCTTGAAAAATATATGTGTGACACTATGCTTTTTCTATTGATTATTTCATATATACTTCTTCGTGCTTCAGGGAATTTAAAAACACTATCCTGTGTGTTGAAACCAACAAATACCATTTCATTTGTTACATATTCGTTTACCGATGCATTGCTCCTTGGTGTATATTCGTTCATATCAAACATTGAAGAATCAGCAACATCAATTACACTTGCATTGAAAAGGGAAACGAATTTATCATTATCCGGAACGCTCTTTACATAGACATATTGAATATTAGACTTTTCGCCATGATACGCTTCAAAGGAAGTAAGCTTATCATAATCCAAGTAAAATGGCCCGGTTCCTACAGGTTTAAATGATGTTAAATTCGAACCGTTTTTTATTATTGGGAACGAAAACAACGCTGCAGGATTTGCTATACTTCTGTCAAATATTACAGTAAGTGAACTGTCATTAATTTTTGAAACAGAAACTATATTATTAATCAGATTTTTATATCGACTATCGCTGTTTAATATTGTTTTTATCGTATAAATAACATCATCTGCCGAAAAGGAAGTGCCGTCATGCCATATAACATTATCTTTGATATTAAGCGTGATGCTCTTTCCGTCCGGTGCTGTATTGTAAGATTTAGCCAGAACCCCTATTGTGTTTTGTTCATCGTCAAAAGTAAACAACGGCTCAAAAATAAAACCCAGCATATTCTGCATCGTAACAGATTTAGTTGCAAGAGGGTTGTATGTGTCAAGGTCTACAACTCCGATTGTTATTGAATTGTCCGTTTCCTTATCATTATCTGTGTTCTGAGGTTTTTCGGTATGTTGTACAGCTTTTAAATTATCGATCTTAGTACAACCCATACACATACAAAGCACTGATATAGACATCAAAACCACAAGTATTTTATTTATCAAAGCTCTCATTTTACGAGTCCTTTTTAGTTTTAAAATAATTATATACATTCTCTGCAGATTTTAAATCCATCGACTCAACTTCGGCAAGCTCATTAATTTCTGCTTTTTTTATTTTATCAATATTTCCGTATTTAGTCAATAGGGCAAGACGCCTTTTTTTACCTATTCCCGAGATTTTATCAAGCTCCGAATCAATTTTATCATGGACTTTTCTGAAATAAGATATTGCCGCATCGTGAACTTCATCCTGAATATGTGTTATAAGCTTAAACACAGGCGGTGTACTTATTATATCCACCTCACCATCAAGACTTACTAAGGCACGTGTACGATGTTTATTATTTTTTACCATACCGAAAACAGGAATGTTAATATCCAGCATCTCCATAAGCTCCGTTATTACAGAAAGATGCCCTCTGCCGCCGTCTAAAAGAATAAGGTCAGGATACGGAAGAAATTTTGCATCACGAATATTTAGTTCTCCCTTTTCGATCATTGCTTCTTCCTCAATTCCCCGTCTGAATCGTCTGTATATTACTTCACGCATAGAAGCATAATCGTCTGTACCGCTGACTGTTCTGATTTTAAACTTGCGGTATTTACGCTTTGCAGGTCTGCCGTATTCAAATACAGCCATTGCCGCAACATTGTCGCTTCCGCTTATGTTAGAAATATCATAAGCTTCAATTCTTGACGGTATGCTATTTAGTGAAAGCATATCGGAAAGCAATTGGAGAACTCCGCTGTTTTCCTTAATTTTTAACTGGTTAAGATTATAATTTGAAAGTGCCTTTTCTGCATTCATCTTAACCATTTTTACAAGTTTTAGCTTTTCGCCACGTTTTGGCGATGAGATGGTGACCTTTCTACCTTTAATTTTTCGTAGCCAATCTGAAATCAATTCTTGCTCACTGATGTCATACTCAGTTAAAATTTCAGTCGGAACAAAATCGCAGTTACCATAAAACTGTTTTATGAAATCTGTTATTATCTCACCTTCGGAGACATCGCTTGTGTTTTCAATTTTATAATATTCTCTGCCTATAACATTACCAAAACGAATAAAAAACACCTCAACAAAGGCAACCGACTCGCCGATCGCCACAGCAATAACATCAGTATCTTTTTGATCTGATGCATTTGTTATTTTCTGTCTGTCATTAATTTCTTTGATTGAGTTTATCCGATCACGCAAAATAGCGGCACGCTCATACTGCATACTAACGGATGCGGTACGCATTTCATCTGTAAGCTCTTTAATGAGATCTGTGTATTTGCCCTCTAAAAATCTGCATATTTCAAAAAAGACTTTGCGATATTCTTCTTTAGTTATATTTCCTGTGCAGGGCGCAATGCAGTTGTTAATATGATAATTAAGACACGGTCTGCCCTTTTTAATATCCTGAGGGAAGCGCCGTTTACAAGTAGGCGGTTTAAAAAGACGTTGTATAATTTCAAGTGTGTTTTTTATAGTACCCTTTCCCATATAAGGTCCGAAATATTTTGCACCGTCATTTTCTGTTCTGCGCACCATACTCACTTTAGGATATGGTTCGTTTAATGAAACCTTTATATATGGGTATTGCTTGTCGTCTTTTAATAATATATTATATTTAGGTCTGTATTTTTTTATAAGGTTACATTCCAGTGCAAGTGCTTCACGCTCAGAATCCGTTATAATATACTCAAAATATGCAACCTGAGCAACCATTGCCAGTACTTTTGGTGTATGATTTGAGTTATGTCTAAAATACTGTGTTACTCGGTTACGCAATATTTTTGCTTTTCCGACATAAATTATTTCATTATTTTTGTTATGCATTAAATAAACACCCGGTTTTAAGGGAAGTCTTTTAATTTCATCCTCAAAATCAAACACATTATCACCTCAAATCTAAAAAAAATAACTCTGCAGACTGCCCGCAGAGTTATTATCTGAAGTCCTAACTTCAAAATTATTCAGCAAAATTAGACTCGATTACGCCTATGAGCGTCTTAACTGCCTCATCATCATCAGTACCGTCGGCAATTATAGTTATAGTAGTGCCTTTTACTATGCCGAGTGAGAGTACACCTAACAAGCTTTTGGCATTTACTTTTCTATCATCTTTTTCTACCCATATACTTGATTTAAAAGAATTGGCACGCTGAATAAAAAATGTTGCCGGTCTTGCATGTAATCCAACCGCATTGTTTACAGTTACTTCACCTGAAACCATTGCTATACCCCCCAATACATTCTTAATTATAGAATACTCCAAAATTCATTAAAGGTCAATGGTTTTTTAAGAAATTGTTCAATTTTCGTCCGAATTTACAAATTGATTTTTGAAATCATCAATATTTTCATTGTTTTGAACAAGTTCGTTTCCGGGCTTATTATTTAGTCCGTTACGCACCATTTCTTCAATCATATTGCAAAATTCAGGGTTATCCTTAAGGTATTTTCTCGCATTATCTCTGCCCTGTGCAATCTTCATGCCGTCGTAGCTAAACCATGCACCGCTTTTTTTGATAATATCCATTTCAACGGCTACGTCAAGTATATTACCCTCTTTAGATATTCCCTCGCCGTAGATTATATCAAATTCTGCTTCTTTAAACGGAGGTGCAACCTTGTTCTTTACAACCTTAACTCTTGTATGATTACCTATAACTTCTGCGCCGTTTTTAAGCTGTTCCTGACGGCGTACATCAAGACGAACAGATGAAAAGAACTTTAAAGCTCGTCCGCCGGGAGTTGTTTCAGGGTTACCATACATAACGCCTACCTTCTCACGAAGCTGGTTAATAAATATAACAGCCGTTCCTGACTTTGAAATAATTGCTGTAAGCTTTCTTAATGCCTGCGACATAAGACGTGCTAAAAGTCCTACGTGCGAATCACCCATCTCACCCTCTATTTCAGCTTTCGGAACAAGAGCTGCAACAGAGTCAATAACGATAACATCAAGTGCACCTGAACGCACAAGTGCCTCACAAATATCAAGTGCCTGCTCACCTGTGTCCGGCTGTGCAACTATCAAATTATCAATATCAACGCCAAGCTTTTGTGCATATACAGGATCAAGTGCGTGCTCCGCATCAATAAATGCCGCCTCGCCACCGCGTTTTTGTGCTTCTGCAACAACATGAAGAGCAACCGTAGTTTTACCTGATGATTCGGGTCCGTAAATTTCTATAATTCTGCCCCTTGGCATACCGCCTACACCAAGAGCCATATCAAGAGTCATTGAACCTGTGGGAATAGCATCAACACTTGAAACGTGAGTATCTCCAAGCTTCATAATTGAGCCTGTTCCGTATTCCTTTTCAATTACCTTAAAAACCGCATCAAGTGCTTTTTTCTTTTCCTCATTATCTAAACGCTCAACAGCAGGTTTTGAATTTTTATCTGATTTAGCCATAACACTTCTCCTTATATTATACGAACATCTGTTTGGTATATATACATTATAACAAACAAAATCTGACTTGTCAATACTTTTTTAAAAATTTTTAATCAGGATATACTTCTATCAGTTCTACACCGCTTAAAGCCTCTTCCTCAAGTTTCTCTATATCTAAAACTTTTTCAGTTTTTTCAATTGAGGAACGTTTTGGATTGATTGTAGGATGCTTTGGTGTAAATACAGTGCAACAATCCTCATAAGGCAAAATTGACGTTTCGTATGTTCCTATCTCCTCTGCTCTCCTTATTACTTCTATTTTATCCATACCGATAAGAGGCTGAAGAACAGGCATATCGATAACTGCATTTGTAACATCAAGTGCTGACAATGTCTGGCTTGCAACCTGACCTACACACTCACCTGTAACAAGTGCCTTAGATCCATTGCGTTTTGCAATTTTTTCAGATATACGCATCATAAATCTACGCATAATAAGTGTCATATGCTCCTCGGGGCAGTTATCGCGAATTTGAAGCTGAATTTCTGTAAAAGGAACAATATACAAGTTAATTTTTGATGTATATTGTGCAAGAATTTTTGCAAGAGAAATAACCTTTTCTTTTGCACGATCGGAGGTGTATGGGAATGAGAAAAAGTTTACAGCATCAATGCTTACTCCACGCTTTGAAATCATATGACCTGCAACAGGACTGTCAATTCCTCCTGAAAGCAACAGCGTTGCTTTTGAGCCTGAGCCTATTGGCATTCCGCCCTGACACTTAACCTTTTTCTGTTCTATATACACGTACGCCGCAACATCACGGACTTCTACTTTAACGGTTATATCAGGATTATGCACATCGCATATAATATTTTCAAATTTATCATCAAGCCAACCGCCAAGCTCTATACAAATCTGCAATGAGTTAAGAGGGAAATTCTTATCGGAGCGTTTCGCCTCAACCT